>JAGWBW010000119.1 GCA_021295695.1 Candidatus Latescibacterota bacterium | reverse complement strand
CGAGTTAGAAAATAAAATTCGACGTGCGGTTGTATTGGCAGAAGAAGATAGTGAAATTACGCCCGATTTGTTTTCAGAAGCTGTTGGCTACGCAGTGTCAGATGTCTCGGTCGAATACCAGGGGCGTTTACAAGACCATGTTCAGGAGTATGAGAAACGGTTGATTCGAGACGCACTCGAGAAATGCGAGGGCAATATTACCCATACAGCCAGAAAGTTGGGGATGACACGCGCTGGCCTACAAAAAAAGATCAATCGTTTGAGGTTGAGATAGATATTAAACAGGTGCATCCTGCTGTATGCAGTGCATCCCGGCGTATGCACTTTGTTTATCTTTATATGAATCAGGTATTTATGCATAATTTGTTTGAATAAGCGATTGTAAGTGCATCCTGGCGTATGCACTTACACCTGAATCTCGCAGGTGTAGCACAAATAATTATTAAATTTTATCTCTTTGTTTTTCAAGTACTTGAGAATTTTCAAGTGCTTTTTTTTTGCTGAAACGATTTCAGGCACGGATCTTGCAATATGAAAAGGGCGAGACAGTAACCACATAACATTTTTGTATTGAAGGAGGATAACATGGCAACACGACGCAAGTTGACTTTGGTCAACGGAGCAATAGATCAAGAAGGTAGCATTCTTATGTATCGAGCTGCGAACGGTTTTGAAGTAGGTGCCTGTCCATCTGGTAGGATATCTGTTCCTTCCCTACCCTTTCCCAATGACGATGACGATAGGGACAATTTTGATCCAGCTGAGTGATTTACTTTTAGGGAAAATGCGAAATGCATCTTTTTCATACTGAAGAGCAAAAACACCCAATTGTCTATCAGGTTGAGACGGGCCTGTTTTTTGAACTGGATACCCTTTTCCAGTCGATTTTAGCGTGTTGTGAGGGGATGTCTGTTGCCCAGGTTGTTCAGGTGTTGGCTGATCAATACGAGGCAGAAGAAATTGTCCAGGCTATCGAGGAATTGGCTCAGGTGGGTTTGATTGCGGATGGTGCTCTACCTGTGGTATCCGATGTGCCGACGACAGAAGGGGTAGCAGCCTGTGGCGTATCGCAGACAGATCGTTTGCAGGTGTCCTTGCACGTTTCGCATACGTGCAATATTCAGTGCGCTTATTGCTTTGCTCACGGCGGGGATTATGGTGGCAAGGCGATGCTGATGCAACCCAAAGTTGCCGAGCAAGCCATACGCTGGATTGTCACTGAGGCTCAGGCTTTAGGGCGGTGCCAGATTGATTTTTTTGGCGGGGAGCCGCTTTTGAATTTTCCGCTGATGCAGGAGCTCGTGCCATTTGCCAGGTCCCTATCAGCGCGATTGGGCGTGCAGGTTGGTTTTGGCATTGTGACCAATGGCACATTGTTGACCGATGAGATGAAGCAGTTTTTAGTTGATGAAAATTTTCAGATTAAGGTCAGCCTGGATGGTGGACGAAAAACACAGGATCGCATTCGCAAGTTTCACAATGGTTCTGGTACTTATGATGTTGTGGCAAAGAATGTAAAGAAATTGACTGCTGAGGCACCTGAGCGCGTGTACCTGCAGGCTGTTATGACAGCTTATGACCTGAACGAGGATCAGATTGCCAATGAGTTGCGTTCTCTGGGTACTGAAAACGCGCTCATCGGTCCGGCGGTTATCTCCCCCGATAAACCTTATGCTGTTCGAGAAGAACACATACCCGCTTTGAAACAACAAATTCACAAGCGGAGCCGGCGCGCGCTCAAAGCTATTCTAAATGGTGAAGAGAATGAAGAGTTTGATCCGAGGATTCAAAAGTTGCTGACGCGCAAACAATCTTGTCACGGGTGTCTCGGTGGCAAGCAGTATTTGGCTGTTACAGCAGACGGGTCGATCTATTTTTGCTCGAGTTTGGCTGATGCGCCTGAGTTTAAGATGGGTGATGTGTTTGCGGGTATTGACCGCGAAAAGCAGCAGCATTTTGACGCGCAGTTCAATGTCAATAATCGGCCTGAGTGCAAAACGTGCTGGGCGCGCAACTTGTGTGGTGGCGGGTGTCTTTGGGAGGCGCGGACGACAACGGGTGATCCGATGTATCCAAACCCTGTTGCTTGTGAACAGACGCGCTATCGCTATGAATTGGCGATGGAGATGTGTATGGAGATTGCAGAAGCCGATGCGTCTTTGTTGCAGCGACGTTATGATCTGGAAGTGGTATCATAAGCAAAGATGTTCTGATGAAAAACTGGTATCCAATACGGCATCTAAATGGGGATGATAGCACCCTGTTAGATGCCGTTTATTTTGCTTTTTGGGTGGAATTCTCGTGGAAGAAATATATCAATCAAAAAAATCCGGCCTCGATAAATGGCCGCTCATTGGACAGCACCCCATACTCTTAGATGTGCAAAAGCGCGCGTACCGCGTGGCGAATAGCGAATTGCCCGTCAACATCAGTGGAGAGACTGGCACAGGCAAGGAATTGCTCGCTCGTTATGTTCATGGGATTAGCTACCGCAACAGAGGACCATTTGTAACCGTTGACTGCGGCCTACTCTCTTCTGAAATGGCGCGCAGCGAGTTATTTGGACATGTTCGAGGTGCTTTTACTGGCGCCAGCCAAACGCGCACCGGACTGGTTGAATCTGCCCACGGCGGTACGCTATTCCTCGATGAAGTGGGCGAATTGCCTGCCAACCTCCAGTTGCAATTGCTACGCCTGGTACAGGAACAGGAATTTCGCCGCATAGGCGAAGCATCCATGCGCCGGTCCAACGTGCGCCTGGTCACTGCGACACACTGCAATTTGAAAAAAATGATGCGAACAGGAACTTTCCGAGAAGATCTCTATTACCGCTTAACTGTCGTACCCCTGCATTTGCCGCCCTTGCGGAAGCGACTGAGCGATTTGCCACTTCTGGTCACGCATTTTTACCAGAGCATGAAAGGATACACCCGCGCGTTTTCCCCCGAAGTAATTCAAAGGATGTCGCATTATGCCTGGCCAGGCAATGTTCGGGAACTACAACACGAAGTCGCCCGATTGATGGTTATGAGCGAAGGTAAAATTATCCGTATATCCGATCTGCACCCTCGCATTCGAGGGTCCAAAGCAGAGGTTGATGTATTTGATCTCCCGTTTAAGGAAGCCAGACAACTGGCGAACAGCCGGTTTATGCGAGAGTATATTCATAGAGCTTTACAGCGAACACAGGGCAATGTATCGCAAGCAGCGCGAGAATGCGGGATTGGCCGACAATATTTCCAGTTGCGTATGTCTGAACACGGTCTAAGGTCGGCATATTACAAGGAAAAATAACATCCCTCCCCTCTATGTATTAAACAATAAAAAACGTCAATGGAAAAACCCATTGACGTTTTTACTTCCAGGACTTTTCTTGAGCTTATCATGCAATACATCGCCGACATACACCTGCACTCGCGTTTTGCCCGCGCAACCAGCAAAACCTTGAACCCCGAAAACCTGTATCGGTGGAGCCTCATCAAAGGTCTGACCGTAGTGGGCACCGGAGATTTTACCCATCCCGTATGGTATGAAGAACTGCGCGACCAGCTCGAACCAGCCGAAGAAGGGTTATATCAATTGCGCTCAGACCTCAGGCGAGGTATCGACGCCGAGTTGCCGCCTGCCTGCCGCGGACAAATGCGATTTGTACTCTCCGTCGAAATCAGCCTCATCTACAAAAAAAACGACAAAACCAGAAAAATTCATCACGTCGTCACAATGCCAAATTTTGACGCCGTAGCGCGTTTGAACGCCCGCCTCGGTGCAATAGGCAATCTGAAATCGGACGGACGCCCCATCCTGGGCCTGGACAGCCGGGACCTGGTGGAAATATGTCTGGAAGCGTGTGACGAAGTACTCTTTATACCCGCCCACATCTGGACCCCACATTTTGCGGTCCTGGGCGCGAGTTCCGGATTCGACACCCTCGAAGAATGTTTTGAAGACATGCTACCCCACATCTTCGCCGTAGAAACCGGCCTGTCTTCCGACCCACCGATGAACTGGCGCCTATCCATGCTGGACAACTATGCAATCGTCTCCAATTCCGATGCACATTCCCCGCAAAAGCTCGCCCGCGAAGCCACCTGCTTTAATACAGACCTATCCTTCCGCGGAATGTATAACGCATTAAAAGACCGCGACCCAACGCGCTTTACGGGCACCCTGGAATTTTATCCCGAAGAAGGCAAATATCACTTCGACGGACACAGAAAATGCGATATATGCTGGAAACCCGCACAAACCCTCGACACAGACGGGATCTGCCCGGTATGCGGCCGCAAATTGACCGTTGGCGTACTCCACCGCGTTGAAAAACTCGCAGACCGCGCAGAAGGCGACCACCCCGACATCGCGATGCCCTATGAAAATCTGATCCCACTGACAGAAATCATCGGCTCAGTTCTCCAGGTGGGACCAACCAGCAAACGCGTACAATCCTTGTACGAACAAATGCTCGCAACACACGGATCAGAACTAAAAATCTTGCGCCAACTGCCCATCGAAGAAATCGCAAAAACCGGAGACCCCCTCATCGCCGAAGGCATTCGACGCATGCGCGAAGGCACAGTTCACATCGATCCGGGATACGATGGCGTGTACGGAAAAATTCAAGTCTTCTCCGACGAAGACCGCGCACTCCTGAGCGGACAAGAATCGCTATTTCACATACCGACCAGCCCCCGGCCTCCAGACCCCAGCCCCCAAGCGGTCAGCGGTCAGCAGTCAGCCACTACCAGTCCCCAGACCCCAGACCCTCTTTTTCATCTGCGAAAAACGCTCAAATTACTCCCGTTTTTTTCTGCGTCATCTGCGGATACGCCTTCTCACTTCCCACGTCTCACTTCCCACCAGCAAACAGCCGTAACCATGGACAAAGGTCCCATCATCGTAACCGCGGGACCCGGCACCGGAAAAACCCGGGTACTCACCCATCGCGTAATCGACCTGATCCAAAATTGCGGCATATCGCCCGCTTCTGTAATGGCCGTAACATTTACCAACCGCGCCGCAACTGAAATGTGGGAACGCATTGTATCACTATCCTCGGGAGGCGAAGAACTGGTCCCCATGCGCGTGGGCACATTCCACCGATTGGCACTGGATCTCCTGCGAGAATATGCCCCCGAACGCCTGGGCGCAATTGCCGACCGCGGAGAAGCCCGTGCCGTATTGCAAGAGGCAATCGCCGATATCGACACCGAAATATCGGTCGATGACGCACTCTCCCAGATCTCACTATGCAAAGCCCAGGGACAGAAAATAACCGATATCGCTCCCCCTGAACTCCAAACCATTTACACAAATTATCAACACCGCCTCACCACTTATGGCCTGATGGACTTTGACGACATCTTGCTCATACTCCACGATGTACTCTGCGGCGATATTCTACAGACAGTGCAAGCGCGTATTTCCCATGTACTCGTCGATGAATTTCAGGATGTCAATGCCATACAATACGCACTAATTCAAAAATTGGCCGGAGACGGTTCAGGGCTATTTGTCATCGGCGACCCCGATCAAGCCATCTACGGCTTTCGAGGCGCGAGCGCGGGATATTTTGAACAATTAAAAACGGACTTTCCCGAAACAAACGAAGTCATCTTACAGCACACATTTCGCTCCACGCCTCAGATTATCTCCGCAGCATCCAGTCTGCTTGGTGAGCGATCTTATGTCCCGGTAAGAGAAAACGGACCAAATCTAAGAGCCTTATCCACACCCGGCGAAACAGGCGAAGGCATCGCCATCGTAGAAGAAATCTCCCGGATGGTCGGCGGCGCAGACTTATTGCAAGCCAACGAAGAAGGCAAACGCAGCCTGGACGACTTCGCCGTCTTATTCCGCACCGGACGCCAGGCCGACGCCCTGGAAACGTGCTTCTTACAGGCCGGGATCCCCTATCGCGTCGTCGGCCAGAAAAATTATCTGGACGCGGCTTCGGTACAGCACGCCCTATCGTTTTTTAAGTGTGTCCTGAGAGATGACATTTCCAGCGTCCCAATAACCAGAGACATAATCGACCTCCTCTCCATCCCCGCATTTGACCCGGGCCGGGAAGCGCGCGCATCAATACGCCAGCAAATTCAAGACAACGCACTATCAGACACTGTACAGGAAAAATTGGACGCCGCGATGGAAGCTGTGAATCGCTTCCGCAATGAAACATCCCACCTATCACCCGCTGAACTCATAGCGAAGTGGGCAGACGAATTTGCGACATCAGACGATATCGACCTCGAGCGATTGGGCCTATTGGCTCAAGGCGTGGATGCCATCGCAGAGCTATTGGAAATCATCACCCTGGGACAGGATGGCGACTTTGTGCGTCGTGGAAAAATTGCGCGCCCCGAAGCCGTCACGCTAATGACTTTGCATGCGTCTAAGGGCCTGGAGTTTCCCGTGGTATTTATCAGCGGAGTTGAGGAAGGATTGATACCGCATGCCGAAGCGGATATTGAAGAAGAGAAACGCCTGTTTTTTGTCGGCATAACCCGCGGACAAGACGAAGTAATCTTGACCCGCGCCCGAAGCCGCAGGCGATTTGGCGAACGCATTGCGCCCGAGATATCGCGCTTTGTCACCGACATACCCGAAGACATCATCGACTTTGTCGATCTGCGAACCGAAAGACGCAAACCCGCCGAACAATTATCCCTGTTTTAAAATACCGAGCATCTCGTGTACAGCGTTGTGAATGCGGTCTTCTGTATCTTCAACAAAGGGACCCGTGCGTTTCCAGTGTTGCTGATTGAACCAGACCTCGTAGCCCCCTTCTGAAATCTGCCGTTTGACGGGAATATAACCGACAATATCATTCGTATAAGCCGCCACCAGAAGATTGTCAAAATAAGGCGCCAGTTCTTTTTTCAAACGCAGCCCGTGCTCCACATTCATCTCCGCGGCAAGCCCGACTACTGCCAGCGCATTGCCAAAACGCACCGTCTGGATCTCAAACGGGAAGCTGGTCGCAACCGGAATATTGTTTTCAACGCTCTCGAACAAGTGTCGCGCCCATGCCCGTACATACTCCGGACCGTCGTCCAAACTGGATTTAACCAGATCCATATCAATGGGGTCGGTCTCTATATACAGCACCGTCTGAGCAATAGAAATCGGACCGCTTATGGGCTGTAGTTGCGAAGCGAGTACCCGGGTAACAGACTCCCCCAATTCAACGCCAATATCCCGGATCTCATCGACCTCCCGCTGAACAAAAACATTTGACGTCGGATCAACGGGCTTCGTCTTCTGATCTCCGGCACAGCCCTGCAGAAAACAAGTCGCGACATCGGGATACACCGCTTCAATATGGTCGTACGCAAAACACACGTAGTCTCCCCCAATAAGGGTCCCACTGCGGCTGGTGGGGTGACAGGCGTAGGAAAAAATAACACATCGCAACTCGCCTTCAGAAGATTCCACTGCGATAACCGGAACATCGTGGTCGTGAGGCACTTCCAAAGAGGGTACCCACGCCACACCGCCTTTTCCATCAGGCTTGCGACGGGACCTCGCAATATCACAACTCCCCGTACCAAAACCAAGGCGCGCAGGAGACCGATCTTCCCAGGCTATTTTTGCACAGTGCGCGACATTTTCAAAGAGATCTTCGAGATAATCATCGTCCAGTTCCCCGTGCCGCTCCCTGTCCATTTCCCGGATACAGGGACCGCAATGCGTATGCGAGCCATTGAGAATAATATGTGCCGGATCAATACCCGTAGCCGCGTTAATTCTGCTTCTCACCTCTTCGGTGCGCTCGTAAAAACCCAGAATCTCGGCACCGACAATAAGCAGCGGTGTCTGACCGTCGTCTATCGCAACCGCCGTAGCCTTCAAAGGATGATAAACCTCAGTAGAAGGCTCTTGCCGCGCCGCAAATCCAGCCAGATAAATCCCCACGGGCGGGGTAATATCGACAGTGCTAACGCCGACTTGATAGGTATTATTGGACGATGACATGTCATGTATTCCTTATAAAAATCGCGTAATTTGATACGCATCAATATCTGTCTCAAGCTCTCTCCCCAGAACAAGATCCGCGATGAGCTTACCGCTATAAGGACCGAGTTGTAAGCCCGTGGGACCGTGTCCGGTTGCGAGATAAATATTTTGAATATTGGGAACAGACCCCAGCACCGGCAAATGGTCCTCTGTGTAAGGACGCAACCCAACCCGGATCTCGCGGACCTCTGCCTGTGCCAGACCGGGCGCAACCCGCAGAGCCTCTGCGAGAACCTCAAGCACCCCCGCAGCAGTCGTGCGAGCCTCAAAACCGGATCCCGTCTCCCGCGTCGCCCCCACAACCACGCGACCATCCGGCCAGGGAACCATGTAATGACCCCGCACAGCACTGATAATGGGCCAGGACGACGTATCCGTATCGCCCAGGCCCAGATGGATAATCTGACCGCGCTGTGGTTCGACCGGGATATGAACCGACCATGCCCCACCCGCGATCACAACTTTACCGGCGGAGATCGTTTCTCCATCTGTTATAACGCCCGTAATTGAATCATCCCGGATCAATAACTGTTCAACCCCAGCGTATTTGACCACCAGCCCCTTCGCCTCCGCAGCCCGGTGCAAAGCAGCCGACAAAAGCCGACCATCCACACGAGCGGCATCCCGGTAGAAAATCGCACCGCGCACATCTCCCAAAGCAGGAAAGCGTCTGCGTGCCTCATCCGATGAAATCTCGTACAAATCTTCCTCAGCGGGTTCACCGCGTTGATCCCGGCGATTAAAAATGTGTTGTCGGGCAATAGCAAAGGATTCTATTTCATCGTACGAAACAGCGACCAGCATCATACCACAAGTTGCAAAACCCGTATCCCCATCCTGTTCCGCCTGCAAATTATCCACCAATTGCGGATAATATTCGGAAGCAAACGCAGCAAGACGCAACCAGGGATCCGGATCGCGAGTATTAGTAGCAGGCGAAAGAATACCCGCCCCAGCATCCGTAGCGCGCC
>JAGWBW010000392.1:1253-5049 GCA_021295695.1 Candidatus Latescibacterota bacterium | reverse complement strand
TGCCATTTGTCGCAAGCGCGATAATGGCACTAATCATCGCATTCGGAACCGTGAGCATGCAAGCCATTCGCGCAGCGCGATCCAATCCGATTGATGCCCTGCGATATGAATGAAAATGGAGATTTAAAACATGATCAAAAATTATCTGACAGTTGCGCTCCGCAACATCGCCAGAAACAAAACCTTCTCTGCGATCAACATCCTCGGCCTTGCCATTGGCATGGCCTGTTGCATCCTCATTCTGCTCTATGTTCAACACGAAATGAGCTACGACCAGCACCACGAACACGGGCATCGAATTTATCGGGTTGCCGCAAAGGTGAAAATCGGCGAGGTCCTGCGTCAAGCCCCGGTCACGCCATTTCCGATGGGACCTGCACTTGTCAAAGACTATCCCGAAGTGATAGAAGCTGTGCGATTTTTTGAGGGAACCGATCCAAGAACGCTTGTTGAGGACCAACACGGTCAGGTCTTCTTTGAAGATAATCTTTGGTTCACCGATCCTAATTTTTTTCAAGTCTTTAATTTTCCACTCAGCAAGGGGGATCCAGAGACAGTATTTTTGGAACCCTATTCTGTTGTGATTACTGAAGCGGTGGCCCAAAAGTATTTTGGAGAACAAGACCCGATAGGTCAAATCCTGTCGTTCTATGAATTGGAAAGAAAAAAAGCATTTAAGGTGACAGGTGTTTTGAAGGACACGGTTCACAACTCTCATTTCCGATTCGACTTTCTCGCGTCTCCTATATCCCATCATCAACCAGATTGGACAACGAATGTTTTTTATACCTATTTGCTACTTCAGCAAAGTGATTCTGCTCGTGAATTAGAAGCGAAATTGCCCGACTTTATTGAGGCACATACAGGTGGACAAAGCAAATCTACAGGCTTTAAAATCGATTACTTCCTACAACCTCTAACTGATATTCATTTGCATTCCCGTTTAGAAGCGGAAATGGGCGAAAACAGCGATATTCGGTATGTCTATCTCTTCCTCCTGCGTCAATTTTATGAACCTCTCCACGGCTCGCTCAGCGACCCGGTCAAAAGAGGTGGGCATGCGAAAAGTCGTTGGTGCAAATCGCACGCAACTAATCCGTCAGTTTATGGGTGAATCCATATTGCTGGCGTTATTAGCTCTATTTTTTGCCATTGCTTTTGTCGAAGTCTCGCTCCCAGCGTTCAACGCCTTTATCCAGCGCGAATTGGTATTGGATTACGCGGGTAATTGGCAGGTCGTGTTGACCTTGCTCGGTGTTGTGTTATTTGCAGGGCTGCTCTCGGGAATCTACCCTGCTTTTTTTCTTTCGGCTTTTCAGCCAGTAGAGGTGCTAAAAAGCACCTTGAAGCGAGGATTGAAGACCTCCAGTTCCCGCAAAACACTCGTCGTATTTCAGTTTGTCATCTCAATCATTCTCATCATTGGGACAGTTGTCGTTTACCACCAAGCGGATTATATCAAAAACAAAAAACTCGGTTTCAATAAAGAACTGGTCATTGTCATGCCCTATCCCGGTATGCGTGTGACAGAGCGTTATAAATCGCAATTGTCGGGGTATGCAAATGTATTGAACACCTCGAAGTCTTCAAGTGTGCCTGGCCGACGTGTTGCCGGTAGCTTTTTTCGCGCTCAGGGTGATGACACATCTCATGGTCGTTCCGCGATGAACAAGATTGTGGTTGATCGCGAATTTATCTCGACTTATGGTCTTGAACTTATAGAAGGCAGAGACTTTTCAAAAGATATGATGAATGACGGAGAGGGAGAACTCATCCTGAATGAAGCCGCCATGCGACACTTTGGATGGACTTCGTGTGCGGGTAAGGAAGTGGAAAATATATGGCCACAGGGTGGTGAGGTGAAGGTACAGTATAGAGGAGAGGTCGCAGGTGTGGTGAAAGACTTTCACTATCAGTCCCTGCATCACAAAATAGAACCGCTAATTATCACCACTGTGGAAATGTGGTTTGAGTATTTTGCTATCCGCATTCGTTCCGATGATGTTGCAGGTACACTTGGTTTTTTGAAAGCGCAATGGAAGGAAATCGCGCCGAATAAGCCATTCGACTATTTCTTCCTCGACGACGATTACGACAAACTGTATCGCACAGAAGAACAAATAGGCACTCTCTTTGGCCTCTTCTCCATCCTCGCCATCTTTGTCGCCAGCCTCGGACTGTTCGGCCTAAGAAATCGGCATCCGCAAAGTATTGGGCGCATCGGTCTCTAACCTCGTACTCATGTTATCAAAAGAGTTCGCCCTGCTTGTCGGCATTGCCAATCTCATCGCCTGGCCAATCGCCTATTACGCGATGCACAGGTGGCTACAGGATTTTGCCTATCGCATTGATCTGGAAATATGGGCATTTGTATTGAGTGGTTTTCTGGCGTTGTTCATCGCATTGACCACAGTGAGTTATCAGGCGTGGAAAGTTGCCCGCACCAATCCCGTGGACGCCCTGCGATATGAGTGAGCTATCAGGTCGCCCACCTGCGTTCAAAATCTTCAAGAGGTTCGTCAAAATCATCTGACATTTTAACAAGCCCCTTTGCACTGCCAAATTTTGGAACTGGTTGTGTGGGCGAGATTGCCTCTTGATCAATCAGTGCCCATGCCTCATCGCTCGCCTTGTCCCACTGGTCTAATTCAGACTTGAGTTCAGGCGTCATATCTACCGGACGAATGAGAATATCTACATAGATGCCATTAGGCAAGGGGGTATTGCTCTGGGGCACAACCACACCGTCTTTGATAATCCCTGGGATTGTCCTACGCTCGGTTTTCATAAAAAAAGCCTCCAACACGCAATGCGAATTTCTTTTTGATTCTCGTGATTTTAAATATCGTGAATTTCCAGTAGTTTTGCAATTCTGTATTTTAGTAGCTATGTGAAAACGGCGGTCCGCAACCTCGCCAGACACCGCATCTACTCTGCCATCAACATCATCGGCATTGCCATCGGCCTCGCCTTTTGTATCCTCACCTACCTCTTCGTCCACAACGAATGGACCTATGACACCTTTCACGAAAACGCCGACCGCATCTATCGAGTTTATATAAAAGGACGAAACGAGCGCGTTCACGGTGTAACACCCGGTCCCCTCGGACCCGCATTAACAGAAGCATTCCCCGACATGCAAACTGTTCGTTTCGCATCTCGCACAGGGAAAATTGGAACAGAAAATCGCGCATTTCGGGCAAAATTGGGTTTTACCGATCCCAACTTTTTCAAGGCGATCCATCCCATGCCCTTCAAGACAAATACTCTGCCCTCATAACAGAAAAAACCGCACAGAAATATTTCAATAACGCCAACCCTGTCGGAGCAGTACTTCCGATTGAACACAAAAATGAAATCCAGGATTACACCATCACAGGCATCGTGAAAAACGCGCCCAAAAACTCCACAATTCAATTTGACTTACTACTACCCTTTGAACAAAGCAAGATTGAAGACCGATGGAGTTTCTACAGCATATTTACTTTCATGATGCTCCCCCCAAATGTACACCCCAACAGTCTCGAACAACAATTTCCCAAATGGACCAAAAACTGGTGGGATGAAAAGCGCGAAAACCAGATCAAACTTCAACCACTCACCAAAATGCACTTTGATCAAACCATGTACGTAAGCGGTCGCAGTAATCCCGTTTACTCATACATCTTATCGGGCATAGCACTACTCGTCCTGTTCATCGCATGTGTCAACTTCACTACCTTAACCCTCGGACGGCAGGCAACGCGAGCACGAGAAGTCGGCTTGCGGAAAGTCGTCGGCGCAAAACGCATGCAGA
>JAGWBW010000392.1:810-1124 GCA_021295695.1 Candidatus Latescibacterota bacterium | reverse complement strand
ACCTTAACCCTCGGACGGCAGGCAACGCGAGCACGAGAAGTCGGCTTGCGGAAAGTCGTCGGCGCAAAACGCATGCAGATCGCAAACCAATTTATCGGAGAATCCCTCTTACTCATCACCATCGCACTCATCGCCAGCATCGCCATGGCGGAACTCACACTGCCAACATTCAACAACCTATCTGGAAAATCCCTTGCCCTGACCGACGGTATCAACACCACAACACTCGCCTTTCTCATCCTCCTGATCAGCCTCGTCGGCATCACAGCAGGAGGCTATCCCGCCCTTATCCTATCCCGAATGCAGCCAACCCA
>JAGWBW010000392.1:0-698 GCA_021295695.1 Candidatus Latescibacterota bacterium | reverse complement strand
AACCCCTGGGGTATCAAACCGAACACGTCGTCGCCATCTCGACCAGAGACCTGAAAAAAGAAAACAAAACCACAGAAACGGTTTTTCGAGACGCCCTGCTGTCTCATCCCGCTGTAATCAGCACAACATGGCTCAACCATCCTCTAAACAACGACATGAGTTTGTCAACCTATGTAACATATCGTGGAGAGCCTGAGCAGCGCGCTGAAGGTATTAGTATTGACTACGACCTGTTCAAAACACTCGACATCAAACTCGTTGCAGGCCGAGAATACAACAGAGACTTTCCAACCGACCAAAAAGAAGCCGTCATTGTCAACGAAGCACTCGTCCAAAAATTCGGCATAGAAGACCCGGTTGGCAAAACAATCAAATACAGCGGCTCAAAAGAAAGAACCATCATCGGCGTTGTTCAAAATTTTCACTTTCGCTCCCTGCATCATAAAGTTGCGCCCGCTGTCCTGCCACTCAGCACAAGCACCGGACGCTTATTGGTTCGCATTCACCCCGAAAATGTGCCCGGCACCATCGCTTTTATCAAAGAACAGTGGGAAAAAGTCGCACTCAACCAGACATTCAACTTCTCATTCATCGATGAAAACCTGGACAAACAATACAAAAAAGAAGAACGCTGGAACCAAATGATCCAATACGCCACAGGATTCGCCATCTTCATCGCCGCACTCGGCGCATTCGGA
>JAGWBW010000118.1 GCA_021295695.1 Candidatus Latescibacterota bacterium | reverse complement strand
CAGTATCAGCCCAACGCCTCAATGTGTTGGGGTGCAATCCTAATCGCTCGCATGCAACTCTACTCGGAACATAATTCATCTCAATGATATACAAAAAAAGTTAGCAAAAGTCGATGTTTTATCTACTTTGCGTTAGCCTCTATCGGTCAGTGTCCAATCACCAGGATGGGCGAACCATCCTGTATTTTGATCTGTGCGTTGCGAGATACTGTTTCGGTTTCTCCCGTGCATAAATGATAGATGCGAACAGGGCTGGTGTCGAGTGAAAATTCGAGGGTGTTGAGATCGAAAATATCTTGAGATGGCAGCACCAGAGCGAGTCTGCGATGGGTGTTGTTGAGATACAGGATGCGATTGTTTTCCCATGTTTGTTCGCGGGGATCTGTAAAGATGGTGGCGTGAACGGGGCTGTTGAGGAGCGTGTTCAAACAACGCAGCGCGTGAAAAGGTGCGCGGGGGTTGCAGAGGGTGTCGAGCAACCCATGTGTGACATCCATTGTGCGGTCAAGGTCGGTGAGGGGATCGACAAAGAGGCGCGCTCCCGGCAGGCGAACAATGGCAAATGTGGCTTCGGCAATTCGGTGGGCATTGATGCAGTCGTTCTGCGCGTCTAATTCGAGAGAGACGTCTATGTGATCGATATTCGAGTATGTACGTTCGCACAGGGATTGGATATAAGTCCAGGGCGATTCGTTGGGTGGTACGCGACAGATGACGCGCTGAAGGTGAATATCAGCATTTTGAAGGGTCGCGTTCAGACTTTTGAGTTCGTCGAGATGATAACCCATTTGGGTTCGCAAGTGTTGTTTGCCGGGTACGCGCTCGTTGGGGATGATGGGACAGAGCGAGAGTTCAGCAAGTTTTGCACAGCGATTGAGTATCTCGCAAACTTCATCGGATAATTGCGCGGGATCAGATATTTGAATTTCCCAATTCTGTACAAAATCGAGATTGGCTTCGATGTGTTTGGGCAATGAGGCGATGCGGGGTTCGAGGAATGTGGCAATGGGCGTTATGCCTTCGGAGCAGAGCATTTCGAGGCGTGTGCGCTGAAAGGGGTCGCGCAGGTCGCGCCAGGGAAAGCGTACAAATTTGGCACCCATTTCTATGCAGGACAAAAGATGCTGGTCATTGCGCGTTTTTTGACGCACGACAGAGGGATAGGCGATTGGGAGTTCCGCGATGGGCGCGATGGGGTGGCGAAGGGTGATTCCAATAGGAGAAGATAGAGTGGCGGATGTGCAGGTGATGAGGCGGTCGTGGGTAGGGCGTTTTGTTTCGCCTTTTGTGCGGATGAAGTGGATGTCGGTGCGATCGGCGCGTATGCGAAGGAGATAAAATCCCAGCTTTCCTGTGTCGTCTCGGCCCTGTTCGGGTGGCGGCGCACTGGCGTAGAGATGGCCGAATCCCGGACGCGTAAAGGATACAGAAGGGGTGATGAAATAGCGCGTTTTGCCAATTTTGTCGTAAAAAGGATAGTGTACGTGTGCCGCGAAGAGGAGTTCGATCCCGTATTTTTGAATCAGTGCGAAGAGGTGGTCTCGATCAGGTGGGCTGATATTGTCGTAGTGTCCCAGTCCAGGTTCATTTTTATCCCAGAGATACAAGGGCAGATGAAAAAAGAGGAAAAGCCGCTGATTTTTGTGTTTCTCAAGATCGGATTCAAGCCATTCCCACTGGTCGTCTGCTTCGGGGATTTTTGAGTTGAAGATCTGGGAATTGAGCACGATAAAGTGACACAGATCGCGGTCAAAACTGTACCAAGAAGGACCAAAGAGGCCTTGGAAGAACGCGAGCGATTCCGCGGTTGCCCCATGGGTGGGCATGGTGGGATCGGTTTTGTCGCCGATATCGTGATTGCCAGCGACATAGTGCGGAGAAATATTGCAGGCGCGTATCTGATCGCGCGCTTCGACCATCGCGCGTTTGAAGTCTGATGTTTCGGGATATTCCTGGACGAGATCGCCCATGTGGATGACAAAGTCAGCCTCAATATCTGCGACCTGTTGCAGGGCAATGCCGGTGCGTTGGGTTTGCAAGCGGCGCGATTCAAATTCGAGGAGGCGATCGCCAACGTCAATCATGTAATGCGTATCGGCGATGACCACACATTCAAATTGAGCGGGGGGGAGGTGGGTTTTGTCGAAGTTTATTTTTCTTCCGCTTTCCATTCGGCGATTTTTTCATCGGCTTTGCGGCGCAGTTCGCGGCCCTTGTCCGGGGTGGGGTCTTCGATGATGCCATAGACCTGGCGGCCTTCGTGATCTTCGGGTAAGTATTCCGTAATGGGCATGCCTTCGGGGGTGACAAAGAGCAGGCAGTGACAGTATTTGAAAATTTTCATTTCGTCACAGGCACAGACCCATTCGCGGCTGCGTTCGAGTTCGGCCTTTTTGTCGGGATAAAAGTTGCAGGGGCAAAGCGGGCGGCCCAGTTCGTCGATGTTTTGTGCAAGGCCATTGATGACCGTATCGGCGACTTCTCGGGTTGGATGCGGCGATGTCCCGGTTTTCTCCCAGTATTTTTCCGTGTATATCTGCATTCTTTTGAGGCTTTTTTCTGTGGGTTCAGACGACATGGCGTGTACCTCCAGTTTTGGGATCTTGTGTTTGGGCTACAACTGGCTGTTGAGATAGTCCATAGATTTTCGAAGTTCTGCTCTGGCATCGCCCGAAGGGATGCTGCACTCGAAGCCGCAGTAGTACTCATAGCCGATGTCGGATAGTGCTTTGAGGGGGGGACCAAAATCTGTGTGACCATAGCCGGGCAAAATGCGATTGCTGTCGGCCAGATGTACATTGGCGATGTGTTTGCCGCCTGCGCGAATGGCTTCGGCGAGATCGGCTTCTTCGATACTCATGTGGAAAAGATCGGCCATGGTGGCGATAGATGGGCTGCCTACGGCTTCGCAGATTTCAACGCCCTGGGCTACTGTGCAGGGCTCGAGAATCAGAAGACTGTCGCACGCCTCGGCATGCGGCGCGATGTCTCGCTTGAGTATTTCGATGAGGAGATCTTTTTCAAGTGCAGATGTGTTGTACAGGGGCGAGAGGTCGGGTATGCGTTCCCCACCGCCCATTTTGATGCCGATAAGCGGTGGAAAAATCACACCGACACCGCCGATTTCAGCACACAGGGTCAGGGCGTCGTTAATGGATTTTATGGCTGTGCTGCGTTCCTGGGGGCGCGCGTCGAGCAGGCGATTGCCACCCCGGGCAGAGAAAATATTGGGCACAATACCCGTTGTGTCTGTGGCTGCTTTGATCTCATCTGCAAAATCTGATGTGCTGCTATTGGTGATTTCTATGCCAGAAAAGCCGAGTTCTTTGAGGGCCTGGAATTTCTCCATCAGGGTGTTGCCGGGAGCCATGGGTTCGCGAAGAGAATATTTGATGGTCATAATTAGTTCCGTGGGAATTTATGGAAATGCATACAGACAATATACCGTCTTGCGGATAAAAGGCAAGGTCAGGACAGCTATGCTGAGCGGTGGAATTGTTCAATATGGCAGGCGCGAGTGCGATTTTATAACGGGATGCGAGGGTGTTCACTGTCGCGATAATCAGGATTTGGCTGTGCCTTTGTCGCATTGCCACGGAGGTGTGCATCAATGTACTGTTTCTGCTCATCAAAAGTCAGGCTTTTGAACTCTTTGCTAAGCGCGTCCCTAATCTGGCGCATCATCCGCACGGCATCGAAGGGCTTCTTATTTTTCATAGTCAATGACCTCCTTAGGGGACCTGATCTCAAGTAGTGGATAGCCTGCACGCAAATTCACTGAATTGTAGCCATGAATACGTTGCAAGTTCACGATATGTCTGAAATTCCAACTCACCAACACATCTACGCGACTGACCGTAGCCATTGCAATGTGCTGGGCATCTACATAGTTTGCAGTACCGATAACTTCCGAATTGATGTAGTTTTGTGCGAGTGTGGTAGCCTCTTCAGTCATATCAATATATTCCCGGTGCGCTTCAGGGACTTCCTCAAGAACAGCTTTCACGGCTGCCGGTGCTTCTTGTATCTCTAACGACGTCAAGCTGGACAATACCAGGGTAATCTCATCTCTTTTGAACGCATCTATCAGCCGGCGTGAAGCTTCTGCAAATTCCATGTCGAGACAGCCTCCAATAACTGACGTATCAACATAGATTCTGCGTTTCATCTAAACTTTCCTTTGCAATCGCGCCGCCACCGCCGACTTCAGCACACATGGAAATGCATACAGACAATATACCGTCTTGCGGATAAAAGGCAAGGTCAGGACGGCTATGCTCTCGCGGCTTCCCAACCTTTTTTCAGGACCTTTTCAAGTTCGCTCACTGTTTCGGCATAGCGAACGTCTTCGGCGGCATTGACATTTTCCGCCGCGTCTTTTCGATGATCGTAAAGCTCTCGTGCTTTTACGTCTCCTGTATCTCTCGATTGCCATTCTGTGTAGCGGAAGTCATCGGTCTTGATGGTATAGCCCATCACGCCCGAGCGTGGATACTGGCTGAAAGCCGCTTGTTTCCATGTTCTATCAGGATCCTCCATTAAGGGGACAAAGCTCTGGCCCTCGAGATGATCGGGCAGTGGCAGGTCGCACAAGTCACACAGCGATGGGTACATATCGACGAACTCCGTAAGCCCGGATGCCTTTGCGCCCTGCTTGCCGCGTTCTGGCGAACGGATGATCATCGGGGCGTGTGTATCGATGTCGAAGTTCGTGTGCTTGCACCAGCTGCCGTGTTCGCCGAGTTTCCAGCCGTGATCTCCCCAAAGGATTACAACGGTGTTCTCTTTGAGACCGAGCCGTTCGACTTCGTCGAGCACGCGACCGACCTGCGCGTCCATATACGAGACACACGCGCAGTAGCCGTGGACCAATGTGCGCGATAGGTCCTCTGGTATCGGTCCCTCCCTGGGCATTCCGAAGTAGCCGCGAAGCTCTCCGAATTCGGTTAGAGAATACTCGGTGACGTTTTCTGGCGCACTGGCATTCAGGGCGAGTGGCAATGCTTCCCGGTCGTAACGGTCCCAGTGATATTTCGGGGCATTGAAGGGCAGATGGGGTTTGTGAAAGCCCACGGCGAGGAAGAAGGGTTGATCGTGTAATTCGTTGAGGGTCTTGATCGCCTGATCGGCATCCTTGCCGTCGTGATAGGCGTCGTCGGGCACGTCCGCGGCTTCAAAAGCTGGTCCTAACCCCCGTCGTGTGGAGCCTTCGGCGGTCAATAGAGCATCTGTGCGCTCGATCACTTCCATCGCTTCATCTGTCAGGTAGCCCCGTCCCTTCCAATCTCCTGTTGAGACGTGTGGTTCGGTCGTCCATCCTTGCAGATCGTCGTTTCGATGGTGATAGATTTTTCCGATGGATCGCGTCTCGTAGCCGTGCTGCTTGAAGTGCTGTGGCAGCGAGAGGACATCGGGCATCACGGACCGCAAGGGGGTCTGTAGATCGTAAATTGTCGTCGTATCTGGACGGCAGCCACTTAAAACACTCGCCCGAGAAGGCGCGCATACGGCTTGCTGACAGTAGGCCCGCTCGAAGAGAACGCCCTCTGCGGCTAATTGATCGATATTCGGCGACTGTACGAAATTCTGACCATAACAACCGAGTTGCGGACGAAGATCATCCACGGCGATGAATAACACATTCATTTTGTTCACAGGTCCTCCCTGAGAATTAAAAATTAGGAGTGTTTATGCAGAGCTTGCGTGGGGCAATATAGGGTCAGCTCTATAAACGTTTGAGTGCCTTTACTGGGTCGGAATTCGCTGCACGAAGCGTCTGCGACCCAACTACTGTGAGAACAACTGCTGCCATCACGGCAACAACACCACCGAACAGCCACGGACTCATTGTGGTTCGGAGGGGGAACTCGTTTAACCAGAGGTGGTTTGCAAACCACGCAACAGGAGCTGCAAGTAGAACCGCCACAACAAGCATCAAGAGAAAATCCTTTGACAAGAGCACAGCGATCTGCCAAGAACTCGCTCCCAGAACCTTACGTATTGCAACTGCCTTGACCTGCATTTCCGTGACATGCATAGCTATTCCCAACATGCCAAGTAAGGCCAAAAGCACCCCGAAAACGCTAATCAGAGTAATGATATGCAAAACATCGGAATAGATTCCAGCGAACATTCCTTTTCGGATTTGCGTCGTAAACAGATCGTACTCCACTTTCCAAGGACTTCTTAACTCAGCCCAGACCTGTTCGAGGTGCGCAACCGCCTCAGGCATATGGCCGGGTAACACGCGCACGTTTGCCCACTGTAAACGCGCTGGCTCACAGAACAGTATGACAGGATCAATATCCATGCCTATGCCCTGTGTCTGAAAGTCTTCCAGAATCCCCACAATGGTAGGTTTCGTGTTCTTCCCTGACACGTTCAAGATTTGACCTATCGCTTGCTCTTCGTTTTCCAGACCTAGCAGCCGAGTAGCGGTTCTATTGAGCAGCACACTCCTGTGAATATCCGACGGGCGATTGAAGTAACGGCCTGCAAGTAGCTTGAGTTTCAGGTTCGAAACAAAATTGTAGTCCACGCTTAATTCGGAAACTTGCTTAGGATCACCTCTCCCAATCGTCACCGAACGTTCTGATCGTTCACCCTGCATCAGAAGCTGTGAGGAACCAGAAATGAGCTCCACTGAGGGCGATTGCTCCATCGCCTGTCGGAACACGTCGTAGCCCACTCCCTGAAGCCGTACGTTCACTATATTTTCATGATCAAATCCATAGTCGGACGATACCAAATATCGGAACTGCTGGTACACGAACAGGGTCGAGAGGACGAAGAATAACGACATGCCAAACTGCCCCACCACAAACATCCGATTGAATGACTTGGCTCGATCCTTTGTAAAACTTCCTCCCTTCAAGATCAAGACTGGGACGAATCGAGAAAGATGAAGTGCGGGGTAGGTGCCCGCAAGAATGCCTACGCCTACGCTGAAGCCAAGGACAGTGAGATAGACCGTCAGATCTTTGAGAACGTCGAGCTTGATGCGGGCCAAGGGAAAAAGTGAAGTAAAGTACATCTCGTTGAAAGCAGGAATTAACCATACCAACAGCCACATGGCAAAAAACGTCGCCAGCAATACTGTTAGAATCGACTCCATCAAGATTTGGCCAATGATCTGTCTGCGATATGCACCTACGACTTTCCGAATTGCCACCTCGTGGGCTCTGGCCATTGCTCTGGCCACAATTAAGTTGGTATAATTGTAGCACGCCCCTATCAGTATTATAGCGGCCAGAACACTAACAAAATAAACAGCCATGCCAGGAACCATCCAACTAAGTTGGTTAACTCTCATGACGCTCAGATTGAGGTCGGTCAGTAACTGGACACTTACCCTCTCCATCTCTCGATCTGTACTGGGATAGTAGTGGTCTTGAATGATCTGTGTGAAGTATCTTTCCAGGACCGTTGGGTGAGTACCTTCTCGTAAGACCAAGAATGTGTATGTGTCATTCATGCCATCGCTCCACTGAGGAATGCTTCCGTCGGGTGGCGCAAATTTCAAGGTCTCAAACGACACCAAGATCTGAAACCTTACATAGCTAGCCCCTGGCTGATCCGCCAGGACGCCCGTTACCTTGTATGGCGTCTGTCCGATCATCACAGTCTGATTCAGTGGGCTGGAATCTCCAAAGAATGCAACCGACTGGTTCTGCGAAAGCACGATGGAATTGGGTTCGGAAAGCGCGGTAGCGGGATTCCCCTCCACAAGAGCGAAATCGAATACCTCGAAAAACGACGGCTCGGCATAAAGGCCAGACACTTTAATTTGACTTTGACTGCCGAGAAAACCCATGGAACCACGGAATCTGCGTACCCGTGTCGTCAATTCTACATCTGGGCAGACATCTTGAAGAAGCGAAGCAAGACTCACAGGTGTCGTTGCGTAGGAGCGAACACGATCAGGGTGGGCGGGCGAACGGTAGTCGCTGATGGTGAGATAGATACGATCTGCCTTCTTGTGCCATGCATCAGACGTTTTTTGGTATGACACAAACAAGATGATCAGCAGGCAGATCGACAGACTTGCTCCTAGTCCCAAAACGTTGATCATTGACAAGATTTTATTCTTCAACAGATTCCGAACCGCTACAACCAGATAATTACGCAGCATTATAGCCTCTTAAAGTTTGACTCGATTTGGTGTGTACCTTAGATCCTATATGCAAGATAAGAAGAAGAGACTGCGAATACAAACCAATTGGACCATTGAAAGAAAATGATCATTTAATTTGGATTAGATAGCCGAGGAATGTTGCCGAGTCACTATTCTAATTAGTGTAATTAATGGGACTGGCCCAGCAAACGCCGCGGACAATAATAGACCGGCAGCCAGGAAGGGGACGAAGGGAATGGACCTTACTACTTGCACATATTCTGAATTCAGCAATCTTCGCTGATCCTCGATATTTTGGGATGATAAACGTAAACCATTTTCCAAAAGATCACTGTGGATGGGTCTGAGCGCATCCGTGATGATTACGCCGCAGTCCTGAGTTCTCCGTCGTGGAACTTGACACCCTCAATGACGAGGGGGATGAGCCTGTAACCGCGTAGCCTGACCCATGTTTTTTCGGCTTCAAGGGCCAGTTTATACACCATCGCCATCGTCGCCTTGAGAGATCCACACCCTTTGGTCTGCCTGGTGCGATGCCTTACAGTGGCGAAGATCATCCACGGCGATAAACAACACATTCATTTTATTCACATTTCCTCCCATAGATTATCGGCGTAATTTACAAAAAGACAGTTACTCATCATGCAAGGCATCCACCGGATTTGCTCGCACAGCTTTCAATACCTGTAAGTTCACGGTGAGCAATACCACCAGAAATATCAGTAGTCCACCTGACAGAAACCCACTTACGCCCAACTCAATTCGATACGCGAAATTCTGTAACCACCGATCCATTGCATAATATGCCACCGGCCACGCAATCAAATTAGCCGCCACAACCAACCCCAAAAACTCCCGCGAAAATAACCCCAACAGATTTACTTCTGACGCGCCAAACACTTTGCGAATGCCAATCTCTTTCGCGTGTCTTGCAACCGCCAGAGCCGTTAGTCCAATTACGCCTAAACACGCCACAAAAATCGCAAATACAGCCGCATACCGAATAATCTGTCCCCACCGCTCATCGTCGCGATATTGCGATGCTATTTTTTCATCAATAAATGAATAAGAAAAAGGAACATTGGGTTCCATTTCTTTCCATTTCGATCTCATAAATGACAAAACTTCTGTCATCTGATCGGTGCGAATCCGAGCCGCAAGGCGTTCTTCATCATTGGGATTGAGAAGCAAAACAACAGGCTGTATTTTGTGATGGAGCGCATGCAGGTGAAAATCCTTAACCACGCCAATAATTTCAGGGTTGCGTATTGTGATGTTATGTCCATTGTGTTCTCGTATATATTGAAACTCAAATGGTAGTCGCTTCCCAAGAGGATCATCCCACCCCATTTGACGCACCAACGCTTCATTGACAATCATTGCTGATTGCAGATCAGAGCCGCGATCTGGTGTGAAGTTACGCCCGGCGACCAATTCCATTTCAAATGTCTTAAAGAAATCGTAATCAATGTCATATTGCCTGCCGTAAAAAATTCGGCCATCATCAGATTCTCCTAGATGGTTCGTCAAAAAAAAGAGATGCCACCATAGATTGGCATTTGTAGATGACAATACAGCTGGTTTTTGCAAAACGGCGTTTCTGAAAGCCTTTTGTTTTCCTTCATTGCCCATTCGGAAAAGATCAACAGAAATGACCTGAGCAGGATTAAACCCCAGGTTCTTATTTCGTATATAGTGTAATTGTCCAGACATAACAACGGTGCTTACGACAAGAAAAATGGATAATGCAAACTGCACCAAAACCAATCCACGTCTAAGCCATCCCATACTGCTACCCCGCAACCGTCCTTTGATAACCGCCACGGGATGAAACCGCGACAACACCAACGCAGGTAAGCTCCCTGCGGCCAATCCCACAAAAAGGATCAAGACAAGTAAAAACATCAGTGTTGTTGTACTGGCAAAATACAAAGTATCCAATTTTTGATTGAGCAGTCCATTGAATGTTGGCAAAAGCAGCTCTGCGAACGCCACGCCGAATCCCAGTGCAAATACACTCAACAAAATTGACTCGCCCCAAAACTGATTCATCAACTGTGCACGGGTAGCCCCCACGATCTTGCGCACACCTACCTCTCTTGCTCGCATACCAGACTGCCCTGTTGATAAATTCACAAAATTGATACACGCAATGAACAGTACCAACAACGCAATACCAGACAGAATATAAGTGTACTTTGGATTGCTAACTGAACCTGATAATACGATTTCTGTATTCAAATACATATCGGCCAGGGGTAACAAATGAAGTGAAAAATCACCCATATCAGCGTGTGTTTTTTTCATCTTTTCTCTAACGCTCGGCACTAATACGGGAAACTTTTCCTCTAAATAATCCGCCTGCACAGCCTGGTGTAACAAGACATAGGTTTTTGTGGAAGTAAACAGATTCCAAACATATCCTCCATATTTGCTGTAATGCACTTTTAGATCGCGTTTATGGGAGCACAGAAAATCAAATTGGATCGAAGAATTCGGCGGCAACGGCTCAAACACACCCGTCACAATGAAATCTTCTGGATCTTATGTTGCCTGTGTCAGAATCTTTCCAAGAGGATTTTCATCTC
>JAGWBW010000391.1:2243-2747 GCA_021295695.1 Candidatus Latescibacterota bacterium | reverse complement strand
TCCCGGGCATTTGGGACGCGGGATGCGTCCGCGGCGGTTTCGGGGGGGTATGGGTCGCTGATGGATGTGCTGAAGCGGGTGGATGTGGGGACGCTGTTTCTGGAGCTTTGCACCGAGCGGGCAGGAGATGTGGATGTGTTGAAAGCGGTTCCGGATGATAAGCGCGTGGGTGTTGGCGTGGTCAATCAGAAGCTGGATGCGGTGGAGATGGTGGAAGATATTCAGAGGCGAATTTCAGATGTGATCAATCTGTTTGGAAAAGAGCGCGTTTTGCTGACACCGGATTGCGGTTTTGCCACGTTCGCCGATAATCCCGTGGCTTCGGCAAATGTGGCGGAGGCAAAGTTGAAAGCTATTGTCGATGCGCGAGATTTGATCGGTGGGGGATAGCTATGTCAGATTTGTTGAGGTTTATTACGCGAGATGATGTGCAGGTGGAGGAATTGCCGTGGGGTCCGCATGAGTGGATCAGTCGGGAGGGGTTGACCGAGGCGGATCATTTGT
>JAGWBW010000391.1:1346-1891 GCA_021295695.1 Candidatus Latescibacterota bacterium | reverse complement strand
TATGGCGATGTGGGGTGTTATAATTCGCAGTCGAAGATCCCCACGCCGTATATGGATCGGTTGGCTAGTGAGGGGATGCGGTTTACGGATGCACATTCGCCTTCGGCGGTGTGTACGCCCACGCGATATGGGATTTTGACCGGGCGTTATTGCTGGCGCACAGAACTGAAGAGCCATGTTTTGTTCAATTACGAATTGCCATTGATTGAACCTGAGCGTATGACGGTGGCTTCTTTGTTGAAAAATTGTGGATATCACACGGGGTGTTTTGGCAAGTGGCATTTGGGTTTGGGTTGGGGTGTGAAGGATGGCGAGGTGTTTGATTTTGATCAGCCCCTGCCCTGGCCGGGTGGGTCACCTGATCCGGTGGAGGAAGATAAGATCGATTTTTCAAAGCCGATTGCGGGGGGACCGATTGAATTGGGGTTTGACAGGTTTTACGGTACATCGGGTTGTTCGACGGCGCAGCCGCCTTATTGTTTTATCGATCAGGATCAGACAGTGGGTATTCCGAGTGTGCAAAAGCCGGTTGAGATGGCGGGGGG
>JAGWBW010000391.1:0-1304 GCA_021295695.1 Candidatus Latescibacterota bacterium | reverse complement strand
GCTGTGGCGTATATTGAGGAGCGGGCACAGGATGAAGATACGCCCTTTTTTCTCTATCTGGCGGCTTCTGCGCCGCATGAGCCGTGTACGGTTGCGTGTGTGCCGGAGTTTTTGCGCGGTGCGAGTGAGGCGGGTCCCCGGGGGGATATGGTCGCGCTGTTTGACTGGATGGTGGGGCAGGTGATGGATGCGCTGGATCGCTGTGGGTTGGTGGATGATACGCTGGTTATTGTGACGAGTGATAATGGTGCTTTGCCCGGTTGTAATGGGCGCACGTATGGTCACAAGTCCTGCGGTGATTGGCGCGGTTTTAAGGGGTTTATCTGGGAGGGCGGGCACAGAGAGCCGTTTATCGCGCGCTGGCCGGGTGTTGTTGCGCCCAATTCGGTTTGCGATGCGCTGGTCGGGTTGCAGGATTTTATGGCGACTGTGGCGGATATTGTGGGGGAGACTCTTCCACAGGATGCGGGGGAAGATAGTGCGAGTTTTTTGCCCGCGTTGATGGGGGAGAACGAGCCTGTTCGCGATGATTTGATACACCATTCCTGCATGGGGGTGTTTTCGATTCGGCGAGGGGATTGGAAGTTGATTGTCGATTGCGATAATTCCGGAGATATGGGGCGCGGTGTGGATGGATGTGTGGGGACGGAGCCTGTGCCGGGGTCAAGGGGTCAGCTGTATCATATGGGAGATGATCCGTTTGAGTCGTATAATCAGTTTAACCGGGAACCGGGTATTGTGCGCGAGTTCAGGGAGATGGTGGAGCGGTATATCGCAGATGGAAGGAGCGTGTGATGGCGTATTTGACGGTTGATGATAAAGAGGTGTTTCGGGAGAAGGGCTATGTGATTAAACGCGATGTGGTGACGCCCGAACAGATGGAAGCCGCGCGAGATGTGATTTGGGATCATTTGCCTGTGGATCGCAATGATCCTTCTTCGTGGGTTGGGAAAGAAGGGTCTCAGGGGATGGATGGGCACGCGAAGTTTCACGCGTTGGTTTACGATTCGCCGCTGTACAGTATGGTTGAAGAGTTGACTGGTAAAGGTCGTTTGGCGCCTTTGCATCCACCAGTTACGTCGGCGAATTTGCGGTTTCCTCAGGGTGGCGAATGGGTAGGTCCCAGGGGTAATCATATGGATGGTCACGGGCTTGGTAGCGGTGTTGTGAATAATTGGACGGTGGGTATTACGCTGTATCTCAATGATGTGAAGCCCCAGGGCGGCGGTACCTGCGTGTGGCCGGGGACGCATAAACACATGGCGGATTATTTTAAGACCCATTCGCGGGTGAGTTTGGGTAAG
>JAGWBW010000117.1:17614-18700 GCA_021295695.1 Candidatus Latescibacterota bacterium | reverse complement strand
TGAAAGCGACAAAATTCAAAAAATCAAACTCGCTGGCTTCGACATCGATGGCGTTATGCGCGGCAAATACATATCGATTCACAAATTTTTTTCCACCATCGAAAAGGGCCTGGGCTTTTGTGATGTGACATTCGGCTGGGATATGATCGATCAACTCTACGAACAACCGACCATCACGGGCTGGCATACCGGGTACCCAGACCTCCTCGCCAAAATTGACCTCAGTACATATCGCGTGATCCCCTGGGAGCAAAATACCGCATTATTCTTACTCGACTTTTACGAAAACGAAAATCAACCCCTTGCCGTATCCCCACGCCAACTGCTCCAAACAGTCGTACGCAAAGCGAATGACATGGGATTCCAGCCATACATGTCAGCAGAATACGAATACTTCATCTTTCGGGAAACACCCCAATCCCTTGAAGACAAAGGATTTGAGAATATGACCCCACTCTCGCCCGGCTGGTTTGGCTACAGTGTGTTGCGGGCATCTGCCGCTTCAGAATTTGTTCACGCAATAATCGATGGAATGGAAGCGTATGACGTTGAACTGGAAGGGATACACACCGAAACCGGACCCGGCGTATATGAAACCGCGATTCGTTACGACACGGCCTGCAACGCCGCAGACAAAGCCGCCCTATTCAAAACTGGCGTAAAAGAGATTCTATCCAGACACGAACTCGTCGCAACCTTTATGGCGAGATGGAGTCCAGACTACCCCGGTTGCAGCGGACACCTGCACCAGAGCCTGTGGAATTTAGAGGGAGACACAAATCTATTTGCCGATGAATCAGATCCACTGGGTATGTCTCAAATAATGAAACACTATATCGCGGGACAAATCGCTACAATGCCCCACATGATGGCACTGATATGCCCGACCATCAACTCCTACAAGCGGACAGTCCCCGGAGCCTGGGCACCGACCAACGCCTCCTGGGGAATTGAAAATCGAACCGCGTCTCTCCGTGCGATTCCCGGTACATCCCCTGAATCCACACGCACCGAATATCGACTGGCTGGCGCCGACGCCAATCCCCACATCTCAATGGCGGCCAGCCTTGCCGCCGGGCTATACGG
>JAGWBW010000117.1:9078-17598 GCA_021295695.1 Candidatus Latescibacterota bacterium | reverse complement strand
GAAGCCCCCGAAGGGCGATTTGATCCCTTGCCAAAATCACTTGAAGAAGCGACAGACCGGCTAAAAAATAGCGAAATTATCCGCGCCTACCTCGGCGACGCATTTGTAGATCACTTCGCAATCACCCGCGAACACGAAATCGCGGAATATCGCCGCGCCATAACGGATTGGGAACTCAAACGATACTTTGAGATCATTTGAACGCCTCCACAATATAGTTCCCCACCCGCAATGCATTTGCCGCAATCGTCAAACTCGGATTGACGCCGCCAGACGAGGGAAACACGCTCCCATCCGTCACAAACAAATTGTCAATCCCTCGAAACTGGCAATTTTCATCCAGCACACTCGTCTCTTCATCATCGCCCATACGCACTGACCCCACACCGTGGGAAAAGGTGTCTATGCGATACGTATGAAAAAAAATCGCGCCCGACGCGCGCAAAATACCTTTGGCCTTTTCCACCAGATAATCGCGGCGTTCGCAATCTCGCGCTGTGTACTGATGTGTGACCTGTGCGCGGCTGATGCCACAAACATCCTTCTCATCTGCCAGCACCACGCGATTTTCAAACTGCGGCTCATCCTCTGCAACACACAACAGATTTTGCAAAAAGCCAGCAGCCATTGCCGTCAGGTTTTTAAGTCCAAAAGGCGCGTGGTGTTTCAGAGCTATGGACGACGGCGTGTAAATATCCTGAATCACCCCAACGGCACGGCCGTCCTGCTCTCGACAATCCCCGTAAAAATCCGAAAAACACACTTGCTTGTGAAATACCCGCTCGGGATTTGTGCGAAACGGGAACACGCCCGCCACAACAGCATTACAATGACGCATCAGAAAACGCCCAATCAAATCGCCCTGCGGAAACGAATGCAACTCTGACCGCAACAAAATAGCCGGACTTTGCAGCGCCCCTGCAGCAACAATAGCAATGGGTGCGGGCACTTCAAACGCCTTTTTTGTTCGCCGATCTACACACGCCACAGCGCGCACGCGCCCCCCTTTGCAACTAACACGCGCGACCTGCACACCCGTCAAAATATCAGCTCCTGCATCCTGCGCCAATTTGAGCAACGTCATAGTCAAATCATTTTTAGCCTCAATTTGACACGGAAAACCATCGCAGGTCAAACATCTGATACACACAGTTCGCGCCCGATCCGAAAAATTGATCGCCAATGGTATCCGAAAAGGCCGATACCCCAGCGCACATCCAGCATCCCAAATGCGCTGTGCAGGGCGAGAAAGTTCAATAGGCGGATACAAATAATCGCCCGTACGTGGCGGCTCGCACGGATCGACATCCGCCTCCCCATGCACTTCCAACAAACGCTCGACACAATCGTAATGCGGAGCCAGATCCCCATACAAAATCGGCCACGCGACCAAATCTTCTTCGCGCAGCCTCAGCGATGCCCCGCCGTAAAACACGGACATCCCACCAACCACTTCATTCTCGACCACATCTGAAAAATCGCGGTCCTCATATTGCCTGACGCGAAGCGGCGATGGTCCCTGATAGCGTTTCTCAACCAGCACCGAACGGGGATCCCAATCCACTGCATCGCGTCTTGCCCAATTGCCCCGCTCCAACAGTAAAACCTTCATACCCGCCGCAGCCAACACATAAGCGCAGGCACTACCTCCAAATCCCGTACCGATAATAACGGCGTCGTAATCGTTAAAATTCATTAAACCTCAAACACATACAAAACAATTAACCCAACAATAATGACAAGTGCCCCATAGTGGAATTTTTCTCGGGCATCAATACACCGCTGAATCCGCGGCAAATCGGGGCGAAATTTGCCCGACATAGTACGCTGAATATAAGTCTTGTAATACTCCACAACAAAACGCTCCAACCCACCATTCATATAAACCAGAAACCCCAACGATATGGGATGCATGGGATCATTTAAAAAATAGAACAGCGGCGAACAAATCGCCAGCACCAGGCCCGACCGCTGAAACTTCAAAATTTTAAACCCCTCAAACGGCGCGTCTTTATACGCCCCGCCAAGCGACACCAGAAGGCCCGTAATATAAGCCGTCAGAAGAAATACCCAGAACATCGTCACAGGCGCGGGAATCAACAACACGGCAAAAACGCCCAGCACCAGCACAGTTCCCACAGCATAGCGCAACAAATCGTTCGCGACATACCGCCCAAAAAACGTAATGCGAGAAGGCACAAAATACTTGTCCTGATCTTCCGTGCGGAAAAACCCCTTGTAAAGCTCGGCCAAAAACCGTTCCAACCCCATAATCAGAAAAAAAATCTGAACCCATCCCAACGCAGAAAAACTCGCCTTAAAAATTGGAACAAAATACAACACTGCAAAAATCACAACATGAAAATAAATACTGCGCGGAAACGTCCTGGGCTTAAAATCCTCATAAGGCGAATCCTTGAACGCCCCCCACAAAGACGTATAAAGTCCAGATACAATACTCACGCCCAAAGCAATATAAAAATTCATAGCTATCATTCCGATTCGTCTAATGCCTGCACTTCACCTTTTTTACGCCCTCGATGTCCTTCAAGCACCTCCAAAATAGCGGGCAGCACCAGCACGGCAGCAACAAAACAAGTCAACAAACCAATCAACGCCAATCGCCCAATCGAATTCAGGCCGGGATGTGTCGCCATCATCAATCCAAAAAAGCCCACCATCGTAGTCAGCATAGAAATGAACATCGCCCCACCAGTACTCCTGATCACCACCGGCATAGACCCGGGACCCTCCTCTCGATACCGGTGATAGAGATGTACCCCATTGTCAATCCCCATACCAATAATAGTGGGCAACGCGACCATATTGTAGAAATTGAGCTTCAAATCCTGCAAATACAGCGACCCACACATCCACACAGTACCACAGGCAAGGGGAAAAATCACCAGCAAAGCAGAGCGCAAACTGCGAAAATCAGTCAGCAAAATGAGAAACACGACAATCACCGTCAGCAAGATCGCACGCGGGCTATCGCGCAGCATCAGGCGCAACATATCGGCAAAAATAATATTGGAACTCGACGAATAAAACACCTTGCCCGACTCGGTCTGAATCTCGTGTGAATCTTCGGCAAATGCAATGGCATTTTTTCCATCGCGCAATTGTACACTCGGCAAAATTTGTGCAAAATAAGCCTGACTGCCATCAATCGTCTCAAATTTTCTCAATAAGTTTTCGGGCAAATCCTCAACCGCAAGTCTTTTGACATCCAACAAATCGCGCAGAGAATCGAGCTGTGCCTTTTGTGTGCCCCTGATCAACTTCGCGCCCTCGCCATCGGCCAACGCGCGAATTTCCCCAATAATATCCAGCTTCTCATCCTGACCGCGCAACTCCGTCCAGAGCGTTTTGACTTTGTCAATCGTCGGCGTCGGATCATCTTCGGCTATCTTCTTTTCCAATGCAGCCACAATCTCATCGAGTTCCGCTTTGCTATCCGCCAGCACAATACCATAAGACTGCGATTCACTGCCGTATCTCGGAATCGTCGTCATCTTCTGTTTCACCTTGACCGATGCGGGCAAGTTGGAACGCAAATTGGTAAAATCGTATTCAAAATCGATATCCCGCAAATGAATGCCCAGATATATCGTGAGGAGCAACGCGCTGGCAATCACCAACTTGGGGTATGGGAAATGCCCCCGGCTGCCGCCCCAATTGTGTCCCCACACATGCCGCATGCGAATCCGCATGAACTTTTGATCCGCCAGCACCAGCACAGCGGGCAATACAGTCGTCATAGAGACCAGCGACATGACAATGCCCGTGCCCACAATAAAACCAAACTCGGAAAACCCCCTGAAATCTGTCAGCGTCAGAGAAAAGAACGCAATGGACGTGGTTATCGCCGCCGTCAAAATAGCCTGTCCAGTCTGACTCAGCATCGTCTCTATGGACTGCCTCACATCCGTCTTGTCCATGCGAACTTCGAGATATCGCGCAAACATGTGAATACCAAAATCGATCCCCAGCCCAAACAAAATCACAAATAAGAAAGCCGTCATAGTATTCAAATTGCCGATAACCCAGTACGTAATCGCAAATGCCCAGATCAAGCCCATCGCCAGCGGAATAGCCACAAAAAAAGCCGCCAGTGGCTGGCGGAAATAAAACGTCAAAAGTGCGACAATACCCATGACACCAAATATCAGCGTCGAACGCACATCGCTTAAAATGGTATCGTATTCGTCAATTTTATTCTTAAACGGTCCTCCGTATTCAATCGACATCTGAGGGTGATACGCACGCGGATTCACCTTCTTGACCGCCTGCTGGATCACCCGCTGCATATCTTTGGCAAAACCGATATTGCTCACCGTACCTGCTGCCATCGCCTCCAATGCCAGGATAGTGCGGTTGGAATTGGTATAATACGTCTCATCTCCATTATCTGCCGTGCGATACTTAGCCTCAATATCCGAAAAATCGAGCACGGCTTCTTCTTCATCAAGAGAAATATACAACGGCGACAGCTTCAACTTTTCCTGGATGATGTAATCATCTATGCGCGTGAGAATCTCATCCAAATCATCCGTTTCCATAAACAACAGCGCATTTTTGCGATAAAATTCCGCATCTCGCTTGTAATCGACAAAGTTGATATAGGTCTCGTATTTTTCATCCTGTAATTCATGCGCCAGATCCTCGGCAAAACGCCTATTTGCCTCAAAATCGGGACTCTGTACCAAAACCACCAAACTGCCCACACCACCCACGCGCTGTTTGATCTCATTGAGCGTCTTCACACTCTGATAATTTTCCGGGATCAGGGCAACGAGATCCGTCTCGAGTTTGCGTCCGAGCCTGTACACAAAAATACTGCAAAAAGCCGTCAACAAAATCGACACCACAAGAATACCTTTGTAGTGCCGATAAGTCCACCCCGCCAAAAAACGAAGCCCCACTTCAACCAATGAGTGCCACCTTTCTAATCCGACGTATCTTCACTTAGTTTCTTTTTTAATTTATCCATCAAGCCTGCAAAAGAAGACCTGCGAATCTCCCGGCGAAACTGCGACCGGTTGCTGCGCGCAACACTCAACTCATCGATGACCATATCGTAAATCAACCACTTGCCATCAACGAGATGCAATTTATAGTCAATCGTACTCGACTCCCGCCTGTAATACACCACTGTCTTGACAATAGCCTGTGTGCTATCAACCTCGACACCTGTATAGTCGATCTTTTCTGCTTTCGTATATAACGCGGGATCGGCGTAATTTTTCTCGATTAGCTGTCTGTTCACAGCCACAAAATCGGCACGGTCTTCTTCTGTTCGCGCTGTCCAATCCCGGCCGAGGGACTCCCTGCTAAATGTTTCAAAATCGAACAACTCACCGACAATAGCTTTAAGTGCAGCGCGCTCTTCTGCCGTATCACCCCCGGTTTCTGAACGCACAATATCCTGAATCGCCCGATCGCGACTCTTCACCATCTCGAGCAGCGCATCGCCCTGATCAGACGCACCCGCCACACCCATCAAAACCAGCATCAGAAACGCATGCCTGAGCAATAAAATCATAACATATCGCCTATGAATATCAACAACTTGTTTGCAGACAGAATTTTTATCCATTTTAATATTTTTTTCTTCCACAGTCAAGACAGAGGAAACACGTCTTTGAGAAAGAGAACTTGAGTATTAACAAAAATAAAGAACGCCTATTTTGCAACAAAATTCTCTAATGATTTTCAAAAAAATACTGCGAAAGATTTTATCGGGGATAATGGCGTACAAACAAACTTCTGTTGAAGTTATACACCCCTCCAACAGAAGTTTATCCCAATTCAAATAGGATTTGTATCAATCCGCTTTCTCTCCCAACTTCCCCTCATCCACATTCAAAGCACCGCGCGCGCGAAGCATCTGCCCACCAAAGCCAAAAATACCCGCCGTCAACAGTGCAGAACCAATCACGAGAAACCAGTACATACCCTCAATACTATTGGCGACAGCCAATGTGCAAAAGAAAGCAGCAAAAAAGTCGCGGCGGCTCACAAATTTGAGCGACATACAAAAACGGTGAAACCACCCGCGTTCACTCTCGGGAACATCGCTTGAAAACGCCATATTAAAACTCACAATACTGCCGGACCCCACCACTTTCATATAAAGAAAAATCAGCAATACCCCCAACATATCCATAAAAACCATCACACCGCCCAGCAGGGGATAAAATGCCTCACCTGTATATTCGTACATCCCGGCGAGCACCGCGATAAAAAACACGAGATAGGACATATTATCCGCCAGCGTATCGACCCACTCGCCCAGGCGAGAACCCATAAATTTTAATTTCGCAATCTCGCCATCGCACCCATCTACAATAGACGCAAACTGAAACAACAGCCCGCCCAGTGCCAGATGCAAATAACTCGCACTCGCACTCCCCTTAAAAACCAGCCACGCCGACAGAAAACTCAGCAACATCGTCATAATCGACAACTGATTTGGCGTAACAGGTGTATGCACGAGCAGACGAGAAATGCGCGTAGAAATTTTGCGATTAAAATAGCGCGACACAAAGCCATCGGTCGGCTTGCCAAGCCTGCAAAACATCTCCTGCTCGGCGTGGACATGTGCCTCGGGCGTATCCACATCGAGCCAAAACGCGCCATCGATATCCGCAGTCCGCATACTGCCTTTCTCTGCCAAAATGCGAATCCCCCCCGACAATGACCCCTCGCCCTCTGCAATAGACTGCTCGAGCGCGCCAAACAAAAACGGACTGCACAGAAAAATCCCCGTATCCACCGCATTGAAATCGGCTAACTCTTTTCCAATTTTGATCACGCGACGGTTCTGTGTCATCACCTTCGTGGCATCTTCCATATCAAAAATGCCATCGAGACCTGTATCGACACACAGCACAGCTTCATCCCGCCCAACCGGCATACGACGCAACTTGACCAGTATTTCGGGATCAAACAGATGATCGGACATCAAAAGAATAAACGGCTCATCGACATATTCCCTGGCACTCAATACCGACACCCCATTGCCGCGCGCCCATTCCTTATTTTGAACCCAGTCAATCGCCACATCCGAAAGCTGAGGATCATCGGCAAGCGCGTGCATAATCTCGTGGCACCGATACCCAACCACAACCACAAACTCTGAAATACCCGCGCGCATAGCCGACAAAATCGTGCGCTTGAGCAATGGCACGCCAGCCAGGGGAACGAGAGGCTTGGGCAAATCCGCCCCATAACCTCTCAACCGACTGCCCATACCGGCGGCAATAATTACAGCTTTATTCACCATAACTTCTGCAACCTTTCGCAATATCCGAGCGATTTACAAAAGACTGCGCCCAACAGCCCGTTGTAATCTCGCCCAGGATCGGTTAAAATTGAACACTGCTTCGTAATATTTGGCGCGAATAATGCCGTACTCTTTTGCAGCATCTATCATATCCGGCGCCTCTTCAAGCCCGGCATTAAACCCATCGCGAACCGATATAAACCACCGGCGGGTCGCCCGCCGCGCCACGCTGGCAGCCGCCATATTCTTCTGTGCTTCGATCAACTCGCGGTAAATCTTCTCAATTTCAATTGCCACGCCCTTCTCGGCCAGTTGCTTCTGATACAACAACTTCTGATATTCCAAACCCGCTTTCCGCGCCTTCGCCGACGTAAGCCCAAACGATAGCGATTGTTGAACACCTATCACCGCCCCTGCTTGCAAAATATTGAAATCATCTCTGGCGAAAGGACTTAGTTGATCGTCGCGGTTGGGTGCATAGCCATACTTAAATTGACCCGCAATAAATATCTGGGGATACTGCTCGCCTTTTGCCACCTGCATTAGAGATTCACGCACCTGCACAACAGCCTGCAACTGCTGCATATCCTCGCGCCAAGCGGCTCAATCTCCACATCAACCGGCGTTAACGGATCTGAAAGAGCCAGCGAATCCCCTTCGCTCAATCCCAAAAGCAGGCGCAGGGCAGACTCGGCGAGAGCTTTGGTTTTCGCTGCCTCGTGTACTTTTTCGCGCACATCAAAGGCAAACCGATCAATGCGGCCCAGATCGGCATACGTAAAATCGCCTTCATCAGCCTCCAGCTTCTCCACCACAAAATCACGCGCCGTTTGAAAATCACTTTGTGCCTCCAATGCCAGCGCCCACAAATCCTGCGTCAGTTGCAACCCAAAATATACCTCGGCAACCTGAAGCTCCAGATCGCCCCGCGCTTTTCGCAACCCCGCCTGCTGAGCCGTGACCCCTGCCATAGCTGCTGCTTTGGCCCCGGATAACTGACCGAATGTGAACAGAGGTTGCACAATCGTGGCCTCCGTACGCGTAAACACACTCAAATGACTCAGCATGGTATTGCCAGTGAGCGCGTCACCGCGCGCTTCGGGCGAGGGACCAATAACAGACCGCAAATCAAACTGTGGCAAAAAGCGCACGGCATTGGCCTGATCTAATTGCGCCCGCGCAATATCGACATCAACCACTGCTGCACGCACGCCGGGATGCACGCGCATAGC
>JAGWBW010000117.1:1310-8988 GCA_021295695.1 Candidatus Latescibacterota bacterium | reverse complement strand
TGTTGCAATTTAACAACACAACCCCCTGAACTCCGGCGCAAAACTCAGAGATATAAAAATATATACCTATATAAAACAAATACTTAGAAAACAACACTCAATAGACACAAAATATCTTTCCTTATATAAGCGAAATTCGTGCCAACGTAAAAATCTAAAAAAAACCGGACAAAAGTCCGGGTTAGCTATACTAACGTTTTAATCCGCGAGTTGTTCCCTCCCTCCACATATTCACCGCCGTACCGCCATCAAAACAAATCCAAAAAACACCCAGAAAATTCTCCGGATGCGCCGAATCAATGCAACGCCCAATCCCAATTCGGGAGTCAATCCCAACAATTGAAAAAGAAACACATGCCCACTCTCAAAAATACCGACACCAGATGGAATAAAGAAAAACGCCGTATTAATAATCAACGCCAAAGACACAAATAAAAATGCGGTCAAAAAGGGTTGTGGCTGCCCCAACAAATTGAGAATCGCATACACTTCAAAAGTTCCCAAAACCCAACTCAACATGTGCAGTGCCATACACAGCCAAAACCCCAGACGATTCTGCCGGTAAAATGCCGCAATCGTCCGATCAACTTCTTCAAATTTTTCACGCTTTGACTCCAAAAAAGAGAGACGCAACTTTTTTAATACATCCAGCAACCACACAGACGCCCGTTGGCGCTGAGACACATACGCCGCCACAATCCCAACCGTGCCCAACACCAGAGCAGCCCCCAATCCAATCTGCACCTCTACTGAAAGTGAAAACATGCCCAGGGCCAACCCCGTGCCAATCAGCGCGAAAATCAGGCCGCTCACCAGTTCAACCGTCTTATTGATCACCAGAGAGGGTACGCCCTGCGCCACAGAAACCCGATCGCGCAACATATACGCTTTGGCCACCTCACCACCCACATGAGAAGCCGGTGTGACATTGCCAACGGCTTCTCCCGACAACTTTGTGCAAAAAAGTGACCAAAAATGCGGACGGTCGCCATCAAAACACATCGCCCATGCCCACGTATTGCTCACATGCCAGCCCAATGCAATGAGCAAAACAGGCACATAGCCCCACCCCATCTGCCGCACTTGCGTCCATGCGGCGATAATCCCAACTTCGTAAACCAACACCGCCAGCAGCGTTAACCCAATTCCCCATAACAGCACCCTGCGCGCAGTTTTCATTCGCTATCTATCCCAAAAGAAACGGCGACCAAAATGCGCCGCCGTTTGCCAAAAAATATCTTATAGAATATTGTCAATTAACCCGCATAATCACGTGATAGCCCAGAGGAGTTTTGACAACCCCACTGACTTCATTGGGTTTGAGCTTCATCACTGCGGCTTCAAAATCCGGATGCAAATCGCCCTTAGAGAAAAATCCCGTGCTTCCGCCATTTTCTTTTGAAGGATCAACAGAATAACTCCTCGCCAAAGCGGCAAAATCCTCTCCGGCTTTGAGCTTGTTCAATATTTCCTGAGCCTCAATTTCCGTCTTCACCAGAATGTGCCGCACCCGCATCTTCCCCGCCTGAATCGACTTAATAATATCCAGATTCCCCTGTGCATCGCGCAGCGTACTGGCATCCTTGCTCTCTGCCATTGCCGTTTCATACGCTCTTCGCGCCTTGTCAAAATCTCCCCGAGACGAATAAATAAACCCCAAATTGTTATGAACCTCGGCATCTTTGGGATCAATCGCCAATGCCTTCTCGTAAATCACACCCGCAGAATCGACCTTTTCTTCGCCCAAATACAGCAATGCCAACCGTTTATAGGGCGCAATCCACCTGGGAGCGCGCGATATACAGGCCAACAGTTCGGCCTTGCCCTGTGCAATATCGCCCTTGGCCACATACACTTCCGCCAGCCGAAATCGCACCAAATTGCCATCGGGCGCGCGTTCCAAAACGCCCAGCATCTCGCCAATACTGGCGTCAAAATTACCTCTGGCCGCGTACAACTGGGCAAGTGCATCGCGCACTTCGAGATCATCCGGAGCGAGATCGCGCACCTTTTCCCAGGCCGTCTGTGCCATATCCAAAGAATCCACTTCTGCACTCATAAAACCGAGCGCGCGATATACCGACGGATCTTCTGGCGCAGCAGCAACAGCCTGTCGATATGCCGCAAAAGCCTTCGGCGTCATCCCCAGCGCGTGAAAAACCCCACCCCGATTGACCATCAACATCACATTGTCCGGATTGGCTGCAAGACCGCGATCCATAATGGCAATCGCACTGAGTGTATCGCCAACCGCAATATGGGTCAGCGCCAGCGATTGATACACCTCGATAAAATCGGGACGGCGTTTGAGTGCGGCTTCAAAATCGGCAATCGCTTCTCCGGACTTGCCCAGATCACCATTGAGAGATGCGCGCTCTGCCAGAAGCAAAGCGGGTTCATCGCTTTGCCCAATACCCCGATTCAGCGCAGAAAGAGCCTGAGAAATTTTGCCCTGCCGAGCGAACACCAGCGCCAGGTCGCGATATCCGCGAACAGAACTCGGTTTTATCTCAACCACCTTTTGAAAAGCGGCCGTCGCAGCGTCCAACTGCCCGGCCTCTGCGTATAGCGTGCCCAAAAAACCGTGCGCTGCCACACTATCGGCATGTGCCTCGACAAAAGCGCGCGCCACCGCGAGCGCGTCGTCAATTTTGCCCTCGCTATAATGCGCCTCAATCTCTTTCAAAAAGTCTCGCGCATCCGCAACTGGAGCCTGAAAAAATATCATACCCCATACAAAACACAGTATCCACCGTTTCAAAATTTGACCTCCATCCTTGACAACATCCATATAACACAATATACTCACATTTCATGAACTCTTTAAAACAAAACGCCGTTCCACTCATAGCCTTTCTAATCGCGGGAAGCACAGCGATACTCGCTTACGACCACTTGCCCTACGTGATTCCCTATGTGGTCTTTAAGTATCCCATCGCCATTGTCGTACTCTACGCATTTTTTCACCTCATCGCATTTGCAGAGCGTCGCCGCAGTGCCCAACTCGACGAAGTGGGCTTGCTTCGGCCCCTGCGCGATGGCGCATTCCTCGTATGCCTGCACGCACACCTGCGCGACCTCGGCATAGACCTGAGCCTTTTATCGTCGGCATCTAGCATGCATCTCGCCCTGTTGTCATGGGCGGTCGCCCTCATCGGATATTATGCCATTGAGCAACCCGGCGGACTACCCGGTCGCACAATCAATATCCTGTCCTCTTCCGCTACGCGCATCACAGTCTGCCGAGGACTCATCATCTCGGGACTGCTGGGCGCGATCGGCACATTTGCGGCAATTGTACAGCCTCTCTGGCTTGGCCTACCCCTGCTTCTGGTATTCATTCGCGCCTATCAGCGGTCCGGAGACGGATCGTGAACGTACAAAACGAACGCCTCAACACCCGCGCCGCCCTGCTCAACCTCTTGACAGCAATCCTCTGGGGCGGAAATTCCGTATCCATCAAAATGGGACTATCTGGTATTCCGCCGCTTTGCCTGGCTGGCATGCGTTTTTTTCTCGGCGGACTCGTCGTCTATATTTGGACGCGCCCCCTGAAACTCGATCTGAAACTCAAATCCAACGAGCGGCGAGGCATTATCGGCCTCGTTTTTATTTTCCTCGCGCAGATCTACCTGCTCAATGCGGGAACCGATTACACCCTGGCCAGCCGCTCGACCATCTTTATCTCGGCCTATCCCTTCTTCACCGCCTCGTTTGCACACATCTTTATACCGGGCGATAAAATCAGCACGCGTAAAATGACCGGCATGGTATTGTCTTTTCTCGGCGTGGTAATCATCTTTGCCGAAAGCCTATCACTTGGCGAATATCAACATCTTTTGGGCGACATCCTCGTGATCGCAAGTGCCGCTCTGCTCGGTGCTCGCCAGGTTTATCTCAAGCGTCTCGTCCAGAACATACACCCCGGAAAAGTCTTGATCTGGCAATCCGCGCCCAGCGTACCCATCTTTTTTCTTCTCAGCGCGCTTTTTGAAACACAGGCTATCCAACTCGATATCCGCGTCCTGAGCGCCGTTCTTTATCAGGGGCTTGTCGTCGCGGGCTTCTGCTTTATCCTCCTCACCAGCCTGCTAAAACGCTATTCGGCCAGCCGCCTCTCTGTTTTTGGATTTATCACCCCAATTGTCGGCGTCGTCATCAGCAACCTCTTCCTCGGCGACCCCATCTCACCCATCCTCCTCCTCAGCCTCGCGCTCGTGGGCATCGGCATCACCATTGTCAATACGTCACAATAAGCCTCTCCCAAACGAACAGTCTATCAATCTATGCGGTCTCATTATACGCCGCAAGAAAAAACTGGTTTTAGAAGCCAATGTACGCACTTTACTCAAGCCGAATATCCGGCAACTCAAAATCATCACCCGTGTCTTCAATCCACTGTGCGAGGCGCTTATGGCACCTCTCCTTCTCCTTCTGGAACGCCCTGTTATAAACGTAATTCGCCTGTTCGCAGGGATCATCCGCCGTGTTGAAAAGCAACCAATCATTACCCGGCGTACAGGCGTATTTCCACCCATCTCGCATCACCACAGCCCGCCACGCCTTGTTCACGGTGTGCGAATGCATCTTTCGGGGAATCTGCTGCAAATACGCCGAGTCGGGCTCCGCATTTCTATCGGGTTTGCCCTTGAACTCGGCGGCATTGCTGGAAATACAGTGCCCAGAATAATCGTGCCCGACCATGCCCTCGGGAACGGGAATACCACAAAGGCCCAGCGTAGTAGGTGCAATATCCACGTGATTGATAACCGCATCGGTAGATCCCGTGTTCATATTAGCACCACCCCCCACTTTGCCGATAACAAACGGAATGCGGACCGACTCTTCCCACGGCGATGATTTGCCAGTCTGCGCGTGGCTCCACAGCATATCGCCGTGATCGGAAAAGAAAATCACATAAGTCTCCCGATCAACACCCATATCTTTGAGAGCCATGCGAATCCGTCCCACATTGTAATCCAGATTCTCCACCATCGCGTAATAACCCGCATGATCCAGGGCTGCCCGCTCGCTAATCCAGGGAACATCCGGCACATTGCGCCGAAGCTGAATATCCGACGGATGAATCCGGGGTGCACCGCGATCCGGATTGGTGGGCGGCACAAAGGGATTGTGCGGCGGCTGCACCGAAAGCACGGCAAAAAACGGCTGATAGTCTTCTTCCCCACCCACATGATCCACGAGATGATCTAAAAACAAGGTCGTCAGGCTATCCGTTTCGTATCCAGCCAAACGCCGGGGTGTTTCGCCCTCCGAACCATAAACATAGCACTCGTTCTGATTGTTATTGTTCTCATACCCCATCCAGTACTGAAAATTCCCCCTGCGCTCGGGAGGCACATAGTTCTCCCGCGCATTGGACCCATCCACATGCCACTTGCCCACATAAGCCGTGTGATACCCCGCGTCATTGAAGGGCATAGCAACAGTCGGAATCGCCGGATCCAGCGGAGACGGCGTCTGCGTCACCCCATTCTGATGCGGATAAGTACCCGTCAGCAGCGCACCGCGAAAAGGCGAACACCACGGCGCACCAGAAACCGCGCAATCAAAACGCATCCCCTCGCGCGCGAGATTGTCAATATTCGGCGTAAACACATTGGGATCACCCCGATAACTCAATGCGTGTGCGCGGTGCTGATCTCCAAAAACCCAGATTACATTGGGTTTGCGTACAGGGCGAAACGAAAATTGTTCACTCATAGAAAAAACCTCTCTAATGCTCGTGCCCGTGATCGTGCAAGGGCGTATGATCGTGATAAATACCTTGCTTGTGCATCTGCTGATGCAAGCGATTGTGCGCAGCCTCCAGCGTAGCGCGCATCTGTTTCAGACGTCTTGCCTCAGGTCGCGGAGCGAGCGTATCCAGATAGGCAATTGCCCCTTCTATCTGTTCCAAAACCGTCGTGGCATCCGCCTGTGAAAAAATTGGCCTCCCCTCCACAACCACCTGTACAGCACTCGTGTGTGCGGCAATCTCGCCGTGCTGTCCCTTATAACTTCCGCGCACCCGCAGTGCGATCCACGTCGAATCTTCCACCCGTACCTCTGCACTCCCCGACGCCGACAGGCCCTTATCCACATTCACCTGTTCATGCGTCAGCCCGCCCACAACGATCTCGACCTGATCAATCGGCAAACGTACCGACGCCACCTCCCACGTCACATTGACCATCCCGCCAGAAGCGGGCAACTGCACCCGTGAACCCGGAGCCTTCCCCTCCACCTGGATCTCTGCAAGCGGACCCACCGTCACAAACGTATGACCCGCTTTTGTCGCCGCCATCCAGTTCTCATAGCTAAACTCGCGATCTCTCAGATGTGTATAAGTCCGCACCCCGCCGAGTTGCGACGCTGCCGCCATCTTATCCGAACCGCCCACAACCGGAATGTGATATCCCAAATTCAAATAGCGGTACCAATCGGCAATCCCATAGGGATTAATCTGTGCATTATGCGGATTAAACGTCATCATCTCCATCGCATGAATCAGACCCAGCACAATATCTGCTGCGCGTTCACACTGCGGATTTGGACCGTGCGGCATCACCACCAGCCCACCCTGATCAATGCACTGCTGCGCCCACTCCGCCATCGTGACTTCCTGCGCGTCGCCCAGCGCAGATTCCGACGGACCACCCGAACACAGCGGATGAATCATAAGCCCCGAATAGCCCAGCAGCGAAATATGCCCGAGCACCTGCATGCGATTCTCGGTTCCAACGCGCACGAGAAACTCCCCATCCCCGCCAAAATCCCGCGCGCCAAAGGTCGTTTTTCCATCAAAATCCGACACATTGCTGAACATCTCCCCCCACTGGCTCGCCAGCAAATTCACCACATTCACACCCTCGCCCTCGCCTTCCAGAAGCGCAGTTTGCGGACTCAAAAAATGCACATGCGTATCGGCTGTCACCCACCCCTTTTCCCGCCACTCGAGCACGCGATCAATCTCAAAAGTAACCACATCAGTATCGGGCCCAACAGTGAACTTCTCGCGGATCGGCGCAATCTCATATCCCTTCTGAATATCGACATACACATCGCCCAAAGGCAAGTCTGCCACGCATTCCCCCGGAATATAACAATACTGATTTAAGCCATTGATATGTTCGCCGTAATTATCCTCAAACCAGTGCGGATTCACCTTCCGATGATACCCTTTTGGAGGCAAATACTCCCCGGCCTCACCGTGCATGTGCAACCGCACAGCAACCGGCGTTTCTGTCCCTTTCTCCACCACGCGAATTGCGACCGGGCGATGTGCGGGCTGCACCTCGACAATCTGCCTTGCACCTGCCAGATCGTAAGCCTGCGCCTCCCCATCTCCCTCCACATAAAGCTTTCCCTGCGGGTGTGCGATATACTCGACAACGACCTCAGAAGAAGACTGCTCAGGCTGTACATCCACCGCCGCGCCCAACCAGCGTTCCGCATCGTAATCCAGCACAGCTCGCGCCGACATCACCACGCCCAGATCGATATCTATATCTTCGAGCGTGCCATTTCTGTTCAAACGCACGCCCTCGGGCAATTCCAACTTCAATTTTTGGCGCACACCCGGTCGCAACGGATGATCTGTGACCTGCGTATGGGTGATTCCCAGCACCAGCGATCGCTCGTTCTTGGGAATGAGCTTCAGATGCCCAATGGGTTT
>JAGWBW010000117.1:0-1161 GCA_021295695.1 Candidatus Latescibacterota bacterium | reverse complement strand
GCACTTGCCCCCCACCCAATACGGGACTGTTGAATCGCAAACCGGCGCAAAATACGCGTCGCCTCGGCCTCGCCATCTGCATATTCCAGTACGTAATCCGATACGTGATCACCCAGTTCATTGCCATCCATAGCAAAATCGGCCAGTCCCTCCTGATAATGACTCACGCGATTTTCGACCCCGTGCAAAAACACCACATAGCTCGCCTTCACACCGCCCATATCAACGCGCACAGCATCGTTATCGAGCAATATGCCATTGGGCTTGCCTGACGCACCCAGCTCAAATGGCATGCCCAAAATCGATTGCCTACCATACATCGCGCCCAAATCTTCGCCACCAAACCCATCCAATTGCACGCGATCCACATTGTAATTTTCCGCCAGCGAAACAGGCGTAAAATGTTCAGATGGGGGAATATTCATAATACACCTCGCCTATAAGAAATACCGCTCGTTTTTCACCATGACCTCAAACTCCTCTCTCGCCTTCTGCACCTCTTCCACCGTCGAAACTTCGGCAACCGGCACATCCCACCAGCTCTCGTAGCCCGGCACGCGCACCTCGCGATCTACCTCTACCGCAATCACCGTCGTGCGATCCACAGTTCGCGCCTCTTCAATCGCCCTCATCAACCCTTCTCTGCCTTCGGGCCGCAACACATACGCCCCCAAACTCTCGGCATTTGTCGCCAAATCGGTCGGCACATTCTCGCCATCCAATTGCCCGGTCTGCTCATCGCGCATCCTGTACTCTGTCCCAAATTCCTGCGCGCCCACAGCATCCGACAACCCCCCAATACTCGCAAATCCGTGATTGTCCAGCAGCACAATATTCAGCTTAATCCCCTCCTGCACCGCCGTCGCAATCTCCTGCGCCATCATCAAATACGACCCATCTCCAACCATCACATACACCTCCCGGGAGGGATCCGCCATCTTAATACCCAACCCCCCGGCAATCTCGTATCCCATGCACGAGTATCCATACTCGAGGTGATATCCCTTGGGATTGCGCGTTCGCCACAACTTGTGAAGATCGCCCGGCATACTGCCCGCCGCACAAATCATGACATCCTCGGGTGCCGAACCTTCATTCACCGCGCCAATCACTTCACCCTGGCTCAAAATGGGCCGATGCCCCAAATTGTAAATGCGATCT
>JAGWBW010000116.1:3269-11184 GCA_021295695.1 Candidatus Latescibacterota bacterium | reverse complement strand
AATATGGCTTGTTGGAAGACTATTTGAAACAACAACTCAAAGCTCCTACTATTCAGATGACCCTTGCGTAAGTCCTATTAGAGATGATCCAATTATTCTTGGACTATATATCGCCTATTTTTTTGAAAAATTGTTTGGCGATGTTTATGGTGACATATATATTTCGAACTCTCTTGAAGATAGCCTACCTCAAAAGATAAGTACTGAATAAATAACGATTCGTACATGGTCTTCTCCGAAATAATAATGATATGTCTCAAGAGGATAACGACATGCAACACAAATTGGTCGCTGTAGTTGGCAACACACCACAAGTTATGACAGAAACCTTCTGGGCATTGCGTATCCAACGCCATGTACTCATTGATGAAGTGTTTGTAATAACGACAACCATGGGCAAAGAAACCTGCCAGAAACGCCTTTTGGACGAAGGCCGCTTTAAAAAGATGTTGTCGGATTACAATATCGATCCCGCGACTGTCGCGTTCGACCCCGATCATATCCACGTATTTGAAGACGCCGAGGGCAATTTTTTAGACGATATTCGCACCTCTGATGATAATCGCCTGGCCCGGGACCAACTTTTCTGCTGGATTGAGAATTGGACCCAGAATATTGATGTCGCCTTACACTGTTCGCTTGCAGGTGGACGTAATTCGATGGGATACTTACTCGGTGCTGCTATTCAATTTTTTGGTCGGCCACAAGACCGCCTGTATCATGTGCTGGTCACACCGCAAGCAATTGAAACAAATCCCGATTTTTTCTTTCCACCCGTGCGCGAAGCGCAAATCCCCACATCAGACGGACAAAAAATTTCTACTGCTGACGTGCGTATTGAATTGGCTGAATTGCCCTATGTATCCGTAAGAGATATAGCCGTATTCGACGATGAAAGCTATGACCGAATTTTACAGAAAACACAAGCAGAAGTGAATCGCGTTCCACGTCTAAAAGCGGAAAACAAGCGACTGAGAGAAATATCAGACAATGCCAGCGGGTTGATCGGAAGCAGTATTGCAATACGGAAAATCAAAGAACAGATTCGAAAAGCTGCGGATGTAGATGGTGAAACCGTGTTGATCTTGGGTGAAACGGGGACGGGTAAAGGAGTCGCTGCTGAGGCACTGCATGAGCAGAGTACGAGAAATGTTAAACAAGCCGCCAAAATACTGGGTATTGATGAATCAACGGTGAGACGAAATCGGTAGCGTATCGAAAATTCTAAAAATATGAGGAGATATTGATGTTTACACTCGAATTCGCATATATGCGCTTGCACTTCAAAGCGCGGGGCCATCTACGCCTGCCACCCTATAAAGGCTCCACATTCCGCGGGGCTTTTGGCGTTGCATTTAAGCGTGCGGTCTGTATTGTGCAACACGGGGAATGCGAGCGGTGTCTGGTTCGGACGCAGTGCGTGTACCCATACGTATTTGACACACCTGTAGAAAATGCACAGGGCATCTTTCGCGGATATCAAGAGGCACCGCATCCCTATCTGATCGAACCACCGCTGGAGACCAAAACCGATTACGCACCGGGTGAAGAATTTGCCATTGGCCAGACCCTGATAGGCCGCGCACTGAATTACATGCCCTATTTCATCTACACATTCCAGCGAATGGGAGACACGGGTATTGGACGCGGACGCGGCAAATGCGACCTCATATCGGGCGAAGCACTGCACGCCGATGGGACGTGGCAGGAGGTGTACGACGGAGCGAGCGAAATGTTACAACAAGATGTACCCCATCTAACCGCGCAGGATCTGATGCACAAAGAGATAGGCTCCCAGATTCGCCTCTCATTTGTGACACCCACACAACTCAAAGCAGACCGAATATTGCAGCGCGGACTGGATTTTCCCGTGCTCATACGTGGACTATTGCGGCGGTATTCGGCACTCGCCGCATTTCACGCAGATGGACCGCCAGATTTGAATTATGCCGACTATATCTCAGCGGCAGAGAATATTCAAACCACATCTCACAATTTGACCTGGCGCACATGGGAGCGGTATTCAAACCGAAAAAACCGACGCATGAGCGTGAGTGGTTTTACCGGAGATGTGGTCTTTGAAGGCGACATGACACAATTCCACCCGCTACTGGCACTGGGCGTGCCGATGCACGTTGGCAAATGGACCAGCTTTGGGATGGGACAATACGCTTTAATTTGAAAGGAGGGCGGCCTATGACCGAACAAGATGCTTTAATTTTAGGTGCGCTATTGCACGATATAGGGAAATTTGAGTTTCGAGCCAATCGAGACTTTACACCGCATACAAATTACGGTGGTTACTTCGTTGGAGAACACCTCAAACGGTTTGGCTGTGTGGAGGATATTCACAAGCAGATTCGTCGCACAGTAGAATGGCATCACTATGCTGAGTTAGCCGATCCGAGTTTACAAATGGCTGATCACACATCTGCTGGAAGTGAACGCACACCGGATATAAGTACTCAAACGCGAAGACCCCTATTTTCAGTGCTCTCAGGAGTTAATATTGGAAAGGGCAAGTGCCCCGATGATGTGTTCTATTACCCTCCTGGTGCGATAAATGCGAACACGCCATTTCCAGATTCGCGTTCCGATGAAACAGAGTTAGACGAGGATGAGATGGTGCAGTTGCACGCCGATGCATGGAAGGCGTTTCTGGACGATGTGCAGAAATTGCCGGATGTTTCACTGAAGGCACTAATTGAAACCTTTCAGACCATCATTGAGAAGCATACGTCGCGCGTGGCTTCAGCCGGTTACAAAACCGTGCCCGATATTAGTTTGTATGACCATTCTCGTTCAGTAGCGGCTTTTGCAAGTTGCCAGGCAACAGCGGGATACGATGCGAAAAAGCCATTTCTGGCAATCCAAGGCGACGTGTCGGGCATTCAGAAATTTATATACAAATTGGCTGCGCCAGATGAAGGTGGAGGAACAAAGCGTACAGCCAAACGATTGCGCGGAAGATCGTTTTACGTGTGGTTATTGACAGAGACCGTTGCTAATCTGTATTTGCAGCGACTACAACTGTACCGCACCAATCTGATCTTTAGCAGCGGAGGCCACTTTTTGATTCTGGCACCCAATACCGAAAGCAACCGGAAAATTTGCACTGAATTAGAGAAGGAGATAAATAAGTGGTTGTACAAGTCGCTGAAAGGCGATTTGGGCATGGTAATCGCAACAGAGGCATTTGACTCTGAAGAAGTTAAGGACTTTGCGGAATTGATTTCCCAAATGGGGCGCAAAGTGGCACTCGAAAAACGCCGCAAATTTCGGTCAGTACTGGATGCTCAATTTTTTAAACCGAATTCGGAGCCGGGTAAAAAGGATTCTTGTCCGGTATGTCAGGCTGATTTTCTAAGAAATGCGGACCTCATTTGTGAGAAATGTGTATCGCATGTGGAATTGGGTCAGCGGATTGTATCGTCAAATTGGCTGGTGAGGCTGGAAGGCCAAGCACCGGCAGGCCCGTGGCTCGAGGATTTTGCCGAGTTTGATACCTATTGGGCATTATTAGAAGACGCAGATGAATTATATGGCCTACTGAATGGATTGGATCCAGCAACGGTGTCACACATTGTTGTATATCGGCTGAATGATACGAATTTTCTGATCGATAAGTTGATCAAGCTCGTAGAAGACAAAGGATTATCTACCACATTCGGCTACCGCTTTCTGGGCAATTATGCCCCTCAGGATAGCGAAGGACCAAAGGATTTTGAGGAACTGGCAAAGATGGATTCTGAAAAATATCCTTTGTTGGGAATTGTGCGGATGGATGTGGATTCTCTCGGTCTTGTATTTCAGATTGGATTGGAGGATCGCAAGTCCCTATCGCGTCTATCTACATTGAGCCGCGAGATGGATTTATTCTTTCAGGGTTATATCAACAAACTGGCGAGTGAACACGGTATGTATGTGACGTATTCGGGAGGTGACGATTTGTTTATGGTGGGGTCATGGGTCAACGCACTTTCGTTTGCACAGGCAGTTCGAAAGGACTTTAAGCAGTTCAGTTGTGACAACCCCAATTTGTCAATTTCGGGTGGGATATTTCTCTGCAAAGAACACTTTCCGATCAATCGTGCAGCCGAGTTGTGTGCTACAGCCGAGGAAGCGGCAAAGCAGCACAAAGGGAAAGATGCTGTGAATGCTTTTGGCCTTACAGTGAATTGGCAGTGTTTTGAGGAACTGATAGAGCTTGGAGAAGAGCTATATGCTTTGTGTAAGAACAAGGAACTGCCGCGCTCACTTGTGCATCATTTAATTGCTTCAGATCAGAGATGCCGAACCAAAGATGGAAAAATTGACAACGCAAAGTTAATTCAAGGACAGATGCGTTTGAAGTATCTGGTAGCACGCCAGGGCGCGACTCAGAAAAAAATCGATGAAAATGCTTCTGAGGCCAAACCCGATGCCAAAATTCGTATGCTGGCAAAACTGGTGATGGAAAATCAATTGATGAAAAACATTCGCATTCCCGCGTCTTATGTACTTTACAAAACGCGGAACATCACTCAGAACGATTAAGGAGGCAAAAATGCTCAGAACAGATTTACGAGGCATAACCGATATTGCTGATATAACATCGGGAGATATCAATAACATTGGCGAAACACAAGGTAAGGCTTTCTACCAACAAAGAGTGACGACGAGCCAATTACGCACATTTTACAGTGCGGTGAACCGCATTCGGGTTCAGTCTCAGCAAGAACGTGAATTTACTTCTCTTGAGCGTAGTTTGATTTTACTCAAGCCCAAGCTGGCGTATGCGGCGGGACGGCATCCTCGTCAGTTGAAACCTTTTCGGGAATTTATGGTGCAGGCCATTGATGGCGTTGTCAACAGCAAGAAAAAAGGGGATGCGTTGACAAACTTCTTCGATTTGCTGGAAGCGGTGGTTGCATATCACAAATTTCACGGTGGTAATTAAGTCCAAAAGGAGTTTTAATCGCTATGGCACAATTCATTGGTAATATTCTGATTCGCGGCAAAATTGAATGTCTTACGGGACTTCACATTGGCGGTAGCAAAGACAAGGTGGAAATAGGTGGTGTGGATAGTCCGGTGTTGCGGGATCCCATAACCCGTCGGCCCTATATTCCCGGATCGTCGCTCAAAGGCAAGATGCGGATGCTCCTGGAGTATGCGACTGGAAATGTCGAAATGGGTGATGAAAAACAGAACAAGGAACGAGGTGATGTTCACAATTGCACTCGTACTGACTGTCCGGTTTGTCGGATATTTGGCTCATCGGCTGCAGAAGCACGCACCTGCGGTCCCACGCGGCTCCTGGTGCGCGATGCCTATCCGGATGAGACCACAATAGGGCTATGGGACAAAATGGATTCGGAACTGCTATTTGCCGAGATGAAGTCAGAGAATTTCCTGAACCGCATTACGTCGGCGGCAAATCCTCGGTTTCTGGAGCGCGTGGTAAAAGGATCAATGTTCGATCTGGAAATGGTTTACGGTATGTATGATGTAGATGACGGTCAGGACGACCTGGAATTTTTTAAGCATGTGCGGACATCGCTCTTGCTTTTGGAACAGTCTGCCTTAGGTGGCAGTGGCAGCCGGGGATATGGTCACATCGAATTTCGTTTTGCCGAGCCATTGATGATTGCACGCGAAGCCTATCAAGAAGGATTGGATGCCGTAAAACAGAGAGCGCAATGGCCGGACAAGCAGACGTTTACAATTTCGGCTGCTGATTTGTCGGTCGCTTCGCTACAATCAAGCTGAGGAGGATGTCGTGAAACGGGTTTATCTAAAACCATACTCAACATATCGCACACCTCTTCACTCCGATACGTTGTTTGGATGTGTGTGCTGGGCGATCCGAGAAGTATTCTCGGAAGCGAGGCTCGAGGAATTGCTGAAGCAGTTCGCTTCCGGGGATCCGCCTTTTCTGCTTTCCTCGGCGTTTCCCTTTCGGGACAATGAGTCGGAGGGACGGACGCATTTCTATCCACGCCCCATGCTCATGCCTACTGAATTGGAGATTCCAAAAAATGAGGATGATGCCAAACATCAGAAAAAATTCCGCAAGGTGAAGTGGGTGTCTGAAGAAATCCTGGACAAATTTGCATCGGGTGCATGGAATGAGACAGATTATTACGCTTCGGACACATGGGATGCCGAAGGCCCAGGGGAGAAGACTGTTGAGGTGCAGCAAAATACCATTGATCGCTTGTCGGGTGGGACTACGCCATCGGGCAATTTGTATTCGCTGACCGAATATGCCATCTCAGATGGTGGTCTCTTTTTTCTCCTGGATGGCGAGACCGATGTGGTCGAAGGCACGTTTGGGTTTTTGGAGCACTTCGGCATTGGAGGGGATAGCAGTTTGGGCAAAGGGCGGTTCGAGATAGAAGTGACAGATGCCAACCTTCCAGCAGTTCCAGAGGACGCAGACCGTTTTATGACCTTATCGCTCTACACCCCAAGAGAATCAGAAATGGCTACCGTCCGTACAGATGGAGCCTGGTACAATCTGGTCGTGCGAAAAGGCAAGGTGGGCGGTCCGTTTTTGCGAGTGGAAGATTTCTGGAAAAAATCCCTGACGATGTTTTCGGAAGGATCAACATTTCCAATGACCGAGCAAAAAACATCTGGACACAATCCAATTGTAAAAGGCATTGCAGAAGGTTTGCCATTTAATGTACAGCAATATGGCTATGCTTTTCAAATCCATATGAAAACAAAGGCGGCATAAGTTATGGATATGACATTGACAACCCTGTCGCCCGTGCATATCGGGTCGGGCAACAATATTGAGCCGTTTGATTACATTACTCGCTTTCGAAATGGCAAGGGCACATTTGCCCGCATTAATATGGATGCATTTGCCGAACGCGTTCTCGATATCAAACCGGAGGCCATTGGCAACTTCACAGAATGGATTTCGCAAACTGCTGAACGTTTAGACCGAACACCAAACCGAGACAAATTTCGTGTTCGGCGAGAATTTAAACTGGATCGCTTTGCGCGTGAACGTCTGAATGCATCGGACCTGGCAGATGCGCTTATAGATGATGAAACGCTTTGTCACTATCAACAACCGATCAATACGAACCGCGATTATGAAGTCAGAGAACAGATCAAAACTGCTGATAATGGCCTTTATATACCGGGTTCGTCACTAAAAGGAGCATTGCGCACGGCTCTAGCATTTCAAGTTCTGTGTGAGGCAGATGAAGGATTCAAACGTGAGTTGGTTGATGGTGTTCACGGTACGGACCGTAGGGGGCTTAGATATCACATCAGAAGACGAGATCAAAGAGGTCTCGGTGAAGAGATAGATAAAGCTATCTTCCGTTGTGGCCGTCGTAGAGAGAGCTATACACAATATTCCGAAATCCATTTCGACCTGATGCGAGGGTTACAGGTATCAGATACTTTGGATACCGATGCACAGATAAGCGTGTTAGAGACGGGTACATTTGTGCCTGAGAAGAGGAAAAATCAAGTATCTCGTCTCAGACCTCAATTAACCATTCTCCTTGAGTCTGTGCTACCTGAAAGCGTCTTCACCATTAGATTGGGTATTAATATTGAGTTTCTGCGTCTCGCTCCTGAGAATAGAGACAGCAAATGGGTTGGACTAAATGAGCGTTTTACACGTTTGTTTGGTTTTACAATAGAAGATTTGCGTCAGATGGATCAAGAAACAGCTTCTACCCACATTTTTGATCGAATTATGTTAGCATGTCAAAATTTTTCAAAAGCGATTGTTAAAGAAGAAATACGCTGGGCGGAACAGTTTGAACACAATGAAACCGAACGAATTCTGGGTTTTTACAATCAATTGAATACGTTGACGGATTGTGTGCCTGTGCGCCTAGGGTGGGGCAGTCACTTCATGTCCACCACTCTTTTCTTAGCATTGCGGAATGATCCTGTGTTA
>JAGWBW010000116.1:0-2896 GCA_021295695.1 Candidatus Latescibacterota bacterium | reverse complement strand
GGAAGTAATCTCCAACAATGGCAGAACGGTGGTGGTGCGCTTGATCGATAATCAGAATGAGGAATTACAGTTTCAACAGCCCGCCTATCCCAGAAAGCCAGGAGATCGGATTAAGGTAAGAGTGCAGCGTGTGGACAATAATACGGGTAGCGTGACCCGTGTCATCCCTTGATCAGAGAGTATCTTATGCCAAAACCTCACACACTCCTATGCACCATTGGGACGAGTTTGTTCCATCCCAATCTGTCCAAGCTCAAGGATGCAACTCGCGATCCCACCCTCGCTGCTTTGGCTCAGGCGTATGGGTTAATAGACTGGCAGAAAGTAGCAGAGTTGTTGCATGAGCTTGAACCGACCGATAGGCTATGTGGCGCAGAGATCAATTCAGTAACGGATCTGCTCAAGCAGGGGTTTATTGAGCGAGTCCACCTCCATCTGCTCCATTCTGATACAGATGATGGACAGGCAATCGCGAAAATTTTACAATTCTACTTCAAGGCGGATGGTTGGCAAGTAACGCCCCATCGCGTGGAGGGGTTGCGCGACGATGATCCTCGAGCTTTTCGCACGCATGGCTTACGCAATCTGGCAAAAATTTTTGGAGAACGAGTACGTGAAACTGGGGCAGGCTTTTGTGCGATTAACGCGACAGGTGGCTATAAAGCCCAAATCGCCATTGCCGTTCTAATGGGCCAGGCACTTGACATTCCAGTGTATTACAAGCATGAACGCTTTGATGCCATTATCCCATTTCCACCTATGCCAGTGGCACTCGATTTTTCGATCTGGCAACGAGCCAGCGGCATGTTTATGGTACTCGGCAAGGGCGAGGTTGTTCCCTGGGAACAGTATCGTGAAGATTGGGATGAACGCTTTGAGACACTGATCAACCGCGAAGAAATAGATGGCAATGACTAGCTGGAACTCTCGGCGACGGGTCAGATATTTCACGAAACCTTCCGAACCCGTTTTCAGCAGATAAAAACCCATAGTCTTCCGCGACCAGCAACAAAGAATGAGAAGCAGGCCCCCAATCTGGGCAATCATGGATACGGACAAGCACGCACCCACATTTTGCGGTTCCTGCAAAAGCTTACTGATGAGGTCCCTTACATCCGATTTTGTCACTCAACGTATTGGAACCCGGACCTGCCTGAATCGCCTCGGTTTCGGCCATCGGGTGGGGAAGTTCAGGGCATATACTCCAATGGAACCTGGTGCGTGAAATTTAAGGTGCGTACAACAACTGATGATCAGGATGTATTACCCGGCATTGTGGCTGATCTCAATGACTGGATAGAGGGAGTTTAAAAGAGCGTCCGCAGCCTGTCTGCGTGTGGCTCGCCCGCACAGGCAGGTTTGATTTAAACCAGCGGATGCGACCCAGAGGTGGCTGTCAATGTCACACTGGCAGCTTGCGCGTGTAGCAAACAAGGAGCGTGAGGATTAGAGGTATTTCCTCATGTTCTGGTGGGTCGCAAATTTCTAACCTTTTGCAGGAGTGTGTATTATGAACAGAGAACCGAAAGCAGTTTTTCATTTTTGGGAGGATTTTATATGTCAGAATGTCCTGAGTCGCAAACCGCCTTGTAATTACTTGCGAGACAGACTACTGGGGTATTGAAACTATACCTAACTGAATCACTGGTTTTTTATTCACCGGATCAGGAAGGATTACCCGACTACTGGGGTATTGAAACTTTATGCTGGATTTAACTACACTTGGTAGTTCAACGAATCAGGAAGGATTACCCGACTACTGGGGTATTGAAACTCTTTAACATAATCGTCAAAGTAACTTTCAAATTCGCTTATCAGGAAGGATTACCCGACTACTGGGGTATTGAAACACATGTAAAACTCCCTTGAAAGTGTGTGTGTGCGTCTCATCAGGAAGGATTACCCGACTACTGGGGTATTGAAACTTGTCCAACTTGACGCCGTTTAACCCCGCGTTATAGCCCGTATCAGGAAGGATTACCCGACTACTGGGGTATTGGGATGTCTGCTCGTTGATGTCAATGTCGTGATGGCGAGCAAAACCTCTGGATCGCGGCTTAAAGCATGCCGCGATGGCGGTGCTCGTGATGGACTCGGGGAAAGGGATTCCCTACTACCTCGTGACTCAATGCTCTGTCGTGATAACGGGCGAGGCATGCCTCGCCCCTACAGATATGGACCTTTCCTTGCCTCAATCACATCAATGTGCAGACAGACCACCTCGCCCCTACAGGTATGGGCCTTTCGCACACCCTACTTCAGACTACCATTTTTTAATTCGATAAGTATTGGAGACCAACGCGATGCTTGTGGTAGTAGCCTACGACATTGCCGACAAACGCCGATTGCGGCGGGTGATGAAACTCATGGAAAATTACGGATCTCGCCGACAGAAAAGCGTTTTTGAATGCAACTTGAATGAGCGGCGGTTTCTCGCGTTGCGATCCAAAATGTCGGAGTTGATTGACCCGGAAGATGATCGCGTATGTTATTATCATCTGTGTGCCGCCTGCGAAAAGCGGGTTGAAGGCATATCCGAACGCGAACATCCCGTGCCAAAGCAAGAGGACTATGTGATTGTATGATCAGACAGTAAACGTACTGCAAGCGGATTCACATCAGGAAGGATTATCCGAATATTGGGGTATTGAATCGTATTGCGAATCGGGCGACGCATGCGTCGCCCCTACGAACCCTGCCGCGATGACAACGCTCGTGATAGGCGGAATATAAGGTCAAGACAGTAGATACTCATTTGTCGCATGGATAACAGGACCGAGATGGAGATAGGTTGACGACAGACCGAAAAATCGCTTTTTTTCACACCTGACCGCGCCTCCCGTGGAATTAAGCCAGAATTTACAAACCCGTTGATGGAGCGTATCAACGGGATTTT
>JAGWBW010000115.1 GCA_021295695.1 Candidatus Latescibacterota bacterium | reverse complement strand
TGATGATCTCCACCATTATTCTGGGGATGGGTTTGCCTTCTGCCGTGTGTTATCTGCTTATGGCGACTCTGGTGGGACCTGTTTTGAGCGACCTCGGCATTGTGCCGCTGGCCGCGCATCTGTTTATTTTTTATTTTGGCATGATGTCTATGGTTACGCCTCCGGTCGCGCTGGCTGCGTACACGGCTGCTGCTATTGCAAAGGCGAGTATTATGCAAACGGGTGTCACGGCTTTCCGCTTTGCCCTTGTGGGTTTCGCTTTGCCTTATGCCTTTGTTCTGCATCCCGAAATTTTGCTCTTGTCCTCTGATATTCCCGCTATAATTGTCAATATTCTCGTTGTCCTGCTCGGTATTTTTCCCTTATCAGCCGCGGCAGCCGGGCATGCTTTTGCCCCGTTGCCCACTTATCATCGCGGCCTTTTACTCATCGCGGCTCTCCTCTTATTCCTCACGCCATCGGGAGATACCCGCCTTTATTTGCAGGGTATCGCACTGCTCATTGTCGGTTTCATCGCGATCTCAAACTATCGATCTGTCCATCAGGTTTGAATGGAAATTTCATATTTGGTGTCCTTTCTGTTTCTAAGACCACAACACCGTGTCATCGGGCAGGTGTTTTAATATTTCTTCTTCGTCTAATTCGATGCCCAGTCCGGGACCCTCTGGCACGGTGATGTATCCATTTTGAATCGGATTTTTGATATTCAACATCGTTGACCAGAGAGGGATATTGGCCGAGTGATATTCCAGAGCCAGGAAGTTGGGTATGGTGGAACAGATGTGTACAGCGGCTATGCCTGCTACTGTGCTCGCCATATAATGCGGCGCAATCGACATGTGATACATTTCGGCCAATTCTGCGATGCGCCGCGTTTCTATGGCGCCACCACTGCGCGGTATGTCGGGTTCGAGCAAGTCGCACGCGCCCTTTTCCATGAGTTCTCGAAATAGCTTTGCGCCGTAAAATATCTCGCCGGTGCAAATCGGCGTTTCTGTTTGCATACAAATTTTTGCCAGGGCATCTACATTACCCCATTCCCATCGGATCGGGTCTTCCAACCACAATAAGTCGAGGTGCTCCACGTCTTTGCATATCCGCAAACCATCAATGGCGTTAAACGACCCGTGCAGATCAATCGACAAATCGATATACGGCCCAATTGCATCGCGCAGTGCTTCAATTGTCGTTACGATATGTTCGTGTTGCCGCCGTCCGACAGACCGATTGTACACATCCATTTTCCAGGGGTTGGGAACGTCCAGATCAAATTTTAAGGCTGTAAATCCCTCGACAACGCGCTCTTTTGCCCGCGCTACATAGCTCGATGTTTCATATACGGGGTCTAATTCACCCGATGCCCGGACTTCATCCCAGCGACGATTATAGTCTTCTGGTGTCCAGTACGCACCCGAATGGCAATCGCAATACATCCGCACCTTGTCGCGCAGCTTTCCGCCCAGGAGATCGCACATCGGTACGCCATAAGCTTTGCCGGCAATATCCCAGAGCGCGATTTCCACGCCTGCGCCCGCGCCCTGCATACGCCACAGGTGATCTTGATGCAATTTGTTTACGTTGGTCGGGTCTTGTCCAATTAGCGTATTCTTTAGTTGGTCAACTGATTGTCCTCCGCGCCATTCCCCTAATCCCTCAATGCCTTCATCGGTGATGATTTTCAATAACGACCAGTGCCGGCATGCAGCCCCCAGAGAGGGTGTTTTTTGTATATCTACGATTTTCATGTTACCTCCTGTTAAGGTGAGATACAAGATGTGAGAGGGCCTCACACAAAGACACAAAGACACGAAGGTGCAAGATGTAAGAGGAGCTTTTAATATCCCCAAATTCGTTTTTTCGGCCGTTCCATCTCTATGAGCCGTTTGATCAATAGATGCCGATGTTCTATCAGCGCATTGTTTGCATCTTGCGACACATCGCGGTATTCACCCCATTCGGCGTCCAGGTCATAGAGGAATTCCCGTCCATCGTCATGCGCGATATAGCGATAGTCGGCAGACCGTATCATTTTCCAGCCCGTGGCCTCCATCAATGCGACTGATTTGTCCGGGGTTTCCCCCCCGCAGAAAACAGGATATAGCGATTGGCCCTGTAAATGGGGTGGGGTGGGTACACCGCAGGCTTCGAGCAGGGTGGGGAGTACATCCACGCCTTCGACGATGTTTGATACGCGACGTCCGCTTTCTTTGCCGGGGATGTGCATTAGAAGGGGGACCCGGCTCACGCAATCGTGCCCCGGATAACTTTTGCCATAGCGCAAATGTTCGCCCAGCCATTCGCCGTGGTCAGATGTGAAGACTACGATTGTTTCATCTGCAATGCCCAATTTTTCCAGCGCGTCTAACATCCGGCCCACATGGTGATCTACTTCGCTGACCATGCCGTAATATCCCTGCCGCGCAAGGCGGAGTTCGCGATCGCTGTAGTGATTTTCATTGCGTTTTTCATCGGCTTCTGGCGGGAAGGATGGCAGGGTAATTTGATCGGGGTCGTACAGGTCCAGAAAACGCTGTGGTGCAACCCAGGGCGAATGCGGGGAGTAAATTCCCGCGATGCACAAAAACGGGTTGCCTTCGCGTGCGCGTTCCGACATATATTGAATAGACCGGCTTGCCACCCACGCCGTGTGTGTGTATTCATCTTTTCCGCTAAAGGCAATGGGGTGTTTGGGAAATCGTTCGTCGGGGTGATGCACGCCGTCTTTTACGCCCATCATCTGGTGCCAATGCTCTGATAATGGCGGCAATCCGAGGCTCAAATGATCGAGTTGGTCTGGTGCTTCCATGCGTACCCAGGCGCGATACGCATCTTCGTAACACCCGGGTTCGTCGCTGATTTCCAAATGGTCAAATCCATAATCGGGATGTATTTCGCGGTGGTCCCGGTTGGCGTGTGGCAAGAAATGTAATTTGCCGATATTTGCCGCGTGATACCCCGAATTGTGCAGCAATTTGGGCAATGTCATAAAGTCTTCGGGCACAGGTACGCCCATGTGTGTAATGCCGAGTGTGGAGGGATATTGCCCGGTTAAAAAACTCACCCGACTGGGCATGCACACGGGGTTCTGGACAAAGTAGTGGTCGAAGTTTATACCCTTGTTTGATAGGCGATCCAGGTTTGGCGTTTGAATATCGGTGTTCCCATTCACCCCCATGGCATCCCACCGCTGTTGGTCGGTGTAAATCAATAAGATATTCGGTCTCTTCATGCTGTTCCTTTCTTTTACGAGATTTGTAATAAGGTCGTCCATAATACCCAAATTTATTGCTAAAATCCACTGCCTTTTCCCTTGACACACCGCCCTTTTGATACGACTTTGACGGATCTTTGGTACTATGTATAAACTGCGGAGTTGAGCGTGAAAAAAATGATACACATTCTCATTGTGGTAACTTTTTTTAAGGGATATGTTTGGGCTTCCGATGCCGTTGAGTTGGTGGTGTTGCATATCAATGATACACACGGGAAATTATCTCCCTACAATTTGGGAGGGCACAATATTGGGGGGATAGGCCGTTTGTCAACGCTGGTAAAGCAGATTCGCGCAGAAAATCCCGGACGCGTTTTGCTTTTGCACGCGGGTGATATTTTTTCACGTGGAGAGCCTGGGGTGATTTACACGGGTGGGTATGTAAATCTGTTGGCATTTGAAAAAATGGGGTTTGACGCCATTACGCCGGGCAATGGAGAGTTTTATTTTGGGATTGAGAATCTAAAGCGACAGACCTCGCGTGTATCCACGCCTTTTGTTCACGCAAATGTGACGTATAAGCATCACGATGGATCGATTTTTCCACCCTATCTTATCAAAGAAATTCAAGGTGTGAAAGTGGGAATTTTGGGCCTTGGCCTCATTCGCCCCTGGCATCAGTCGTCTCAGATGCTGAGGTTGCATGGCGCAGTAGAGACAGCGAAGCAATACATGCCAGAATTGCGCCCAGAGGTCGATTTTTTGATTGCATTGACTCATATTGGCGTTAAAAACGACAGTTTATTAGCTGCGGCTGTGCCCGAATTGGATTTGATTGTGGGCGGCGATACTCACACGCGATTAAATACGCCTTCGCGTATCACACGGGCAAATGGGAATGGAAGCGTAGCTATTGTGCAAGCGCGGCATTATTATCAGTTTTTAGGGCGTGTGGATGTGCAATTGCAAAAGGCGACACGAGGGTATCGGGTGATGGGGTTGAATGGCAAGTTGTTGCCTCTTGATGGGGCAATTGCACGCGATTCAGAGATTGAAGCACTTATCAATGAATACACCAGGCCCTTAGATGAGGTGATTTGTCGAACAGAACGCGACTTGCCCAATGCGCGAGATGAGCGGTCGGCATTGGGCGACCTGGTGGGGCAAGCGGTGTTGCATCAAACGCGGGCCGATGTTGCGATTCTGGAACGCAATGGAGATACGCACGGTGTTGCCGCGGGCGATATTTTTTTGAACGATATTTATCGGCTGCGACAATACAGACCGCCCGTAATGCTCACACGCCTTTCGAGGGATCAGATCCAGGCGGTTCTTGAAGCGCGGATGTATCTGACAGCGGGCTGTTCGTTTGAGCGCGAGGATAAAACCATCGCAAATCTGAAGATAGGGGCAAAGCCCGACTCTGCGGGCACCTATCTCGTCGCAATGGAGAGACAGGTCGCATTTCGCCATTTTCTCCGCGATGCCGCATCCAATTCTGTTGTATTCGATTTTACAGGTCAGCGCGTGGATACGGCACTTGAGCGATATTTGCGTGATGTGAAGATAATTCGTTAAGACTTTTGTTGGCCTCCTACTCACTGCTTTCAGGAGATTGCAATGCATTATAAAACACCGATTACCGATGTTCAGATTGAAGCCAATTTTAAGCACGCTGCCGAACAGTACGCCGCTTTTGGCGTGGATATTGAACGGGCTGTGGATAGAGCACTCGAAGTGCCGATTTCGCTCCACTGCTGGCAGGGAGACGATGTGGCGGGTTTTGAAGTTAAAGATGAGGCTGTTGAAGGCGGCGGCATTATGGCTACGGGCAATTATCCCGGTCGCGCGCGCAATGGGGATGAGCTTCGCCGAGACTTGAAGAAAGTGGTTGATCTTTTGCCTGGGCCACACAGGGCGAATATCCACGCCTCTTATGGCGATACGGGCGGCGAAGTCGTCGATCGCGACGCTCTGGAGCCTGAGCACTTTGCGAGTTGGGTTGATTGGGCAAAGGCGCATGATATCGGTATTGATTTTAATCCGACATATTTTGCACATTCCAAAGCGAACGATGGCTTTACCTTGAGCCATCCCGATAATGGTATCCGCGATTTCTGGATTCAACACGGTATTGCGAGCCGCCGCATCTCTGAAGCCATTGGGAAAGCGCTGGGGGATGAGGTTGTCAACAATCACTGGATTCCCGATGGCGCCAAAGACCATCCCGCTGACCGGTGGACGCCCCGCGAGCGTCTGGTGGAAGCATTGGATACTGTCTTTGACGAGGATCTGGGTATAGGTCCCGAATGCGTTGATGCGGTTGAAGGCAAGCTCTTTGGCCTGGGTATGGAAGACTATACGGTTGGGTCCAATGATTTTTACGCCAATTATGCGTTGACCAGGGGCAAACTCCTCTGTCTCGATATGGGGCATTTTCATCCGACTGAATCAGTCGCCGACAAGCTCTCGGCACATTTTGCATTTCACGACAAGTTGCTCATCCATACGAGCCGCCCCATTCGCTGGGACTCGGATCACGTCGTTCTCTTTAGCGATGATGTGCGCTATGTTTTTTTGGAACTCGCCCGTCACAATGCGATTGATCGCATGTATCTCGCGCTCGATTTCTTCGATGCGAGTATCAATCGCATCGCGGCTTATGTTATTGGTACTCGCGCCACGCGCAAAGCCCTTCTCTATGGCCTCGTTGATCCTACCGCCCGCCTGCGCCAACTCGAAGCCGAAGGCAAGCTCGCGCAAAAACTCGCGCTGATGGAAGATATGAAGACAATGCCATTTTCCGCTGTGTGGGATATGTGTTGCCTCAAAGCCAATGTGCCCATCGGTGCTTCCTGGCTCGATGAGATAGAGATTTATGAGCGCGATGTGTTGTCGCAACGCGATTGAGCCGATCTATAATAATCCAGATGCAAAAGCGCCCGTCAGAGTAATCTGGCGGGCACTTTATTGTGTTCAGATTATATCCGTCCCTTAAATCGTCAATGTCACGAAATCTTTTTTTACGATCTCTTTTTTGTGCGTATAGGACTGCGTCTCGAGAAGCTCTCGCGTCTCGGGTGAGAGCCGATCCATTACTGGATCGGGAAATTCGTGGATCTGTCGGTGATATTGCGGGCGGTATCTGAGAATAAAGAAACGGCGATCTCGATCTTTGGGTTGCCAGGCCATTGCCCCATGTGTCATCAACTCTGTGGTTATGACAATATCGCCAGCCCGAGCCGTGATATTCGCCACGCCGAGGGGTACATCTTTTTCGATCCATCCGTCGTTGAACACATCGGGGGGGCGCTTAAAATCGCTTTTGTGCGATCCCGGCACGAGCAGCAATCCGCCATCTCCGGGCAAGACATCTGTGAGATAGATAAATATCACGAGGTCATCGCAATAAATTTTCCCATCATCACAGCTATATCGGCAGCTATACGGACCAAAACTCTCGCGTGAACAATGCAATCGATGAACGGGGTCTTTAGCCGTATTGATCCGCACATCTCCGCTGTTTAGCCGCGGGCGTCGTCCAGACACTTCCAGCACAATGGGCCAGAATGAACGGTGAAAGACCAGCGCTTCCAGTACTTTGTCAAAAGCAAAAGCGTATTTGAACTGTGTGCGATTTTTGTCAAATAATGAGGTCGAACGCCCAAATCCTTCGGGTAGTTCATCCTCTGAGGCATTCACGTACCGATTTATAGCCTGTTGTGCGGCTTTCAGTTCTGTTCGTTTAAGAGCTTGTTCCAGGTGCAAATATCCCATCATATCAAATAAATAGCGCTGTGCATCTGTCATCATCGTTACCTCCTTTCTTTTGTCATCCATAGGCTCCATGATCCAAGAATCCAATCAGGCGTCTGAGTCTGGGGGTTGCATTGCGATAGATATGCTTGGGCATGGTGTAGTTCATAAAAGGATAGTATTTGTGACCGATGAGCCGCCTGCCATAGGTGATTTGCGTGATGTAGCGGCTGCGATTGCTCTGATTTGGTCCCCCTCTGTGCCAGACCTGATTGTTGAACATGATGACACTACCGGCTTTGCCGAGGTTGTACTGCACTTTGTCCTGCCATTTTTCCCATGCAACTTCGCGTGGACTTTCTCCAATGAGATGTGAGCCTGGGATGACTTCTGTACCGCCGTGTTCGATTTTTGTCACATCGGTGAGATAATAATTGCAGGTGAATACGAGTACGGGCAGGTGGATATTTGTGGGTGGCTTGCCATCGGTGACAACATAATGTGGGGAATCGTCCTGATGCCAGGTCGTGAGGCCGCCGCCGGGGGGCGTGATGAAGGAGTTGTTGTGTATAACGTGACAATTTGTGGCAACGAGGGCTTCGGCAAAGCTGACGATGGGTTCGAGGTCGAACAGGTTGAGATTGGCCTGGCTGTGCTCGAACATGCGATGGCACAGGCGGTGGCTGGATTTGCCGCTTTGTGGGCTGAGCTTGCCATTGGGGTCTTTATCCCGGCTGGTAAAATGCGCGAGGGACCAGTCGAGGTCCGCTTTGAGTTGTGCGATGTGTTCTTCTTGCAATACATCTTCGAGAAATAGAAATCCATCTCTGTTAAATTGTTCTACCCATTCGGATATTTGATCTGTATCGAGCGGATAGTTGGATTCATAGCGCTGATTTTGTGGTTTCATAATGGCCGATCCTTTTTCATTAACAGTAATTACCTATTAACGATGCCCATTACAAATGCTTGCCTGTTGTAGTGGGGGGTGATCTCCCAAAGCACGGAGAAAGATTCCCCG
>JAGWBW010000390.1 GCA_021295695.1 Candidatus Latescibacterota bacterium | reverse complement strand
TGCGCTGTCCCGTTTTTGTGCGAAAAGATTTAATACGACCAGTATCAGCCCAACGCCTCAATGTGTTGGGGTGCAATCCCAGTCGCTCGCATGCAACTCTACTCGGAACATAATTCATATCAATGATATACAAAAAAAGTTAGCAAAATTCAATGTTTTATCTACTTTGCGTTAGCCCCTCTTGTCGCGGTGCGGTAAAATATTTTGACGATCTGAAAGTTCAACAAATTGTAATAACATTTAACTGCGGATGCAACGAGAATGAAGGAGAATTTCAGATAGAGTTGATTCTTCCTTTCATTTTTTTACCAATATCTCAATCGCTGTTTCAAAAATGCGATCCGTCCCACTTTCCAAAAGCGCGTCCGGCGTCGAAACCCAAACATCTGGTGCAAGACCAACGCCTTCATAAGGTTCAAAGTCAGGGGTAAATGCCAGCCATTGGGCAGTTCACGATATACGGGATTTCCTGAACCGCCTCCTGTTGTATCGCCAACAACCGTGACCTGGGGCAATATACGCATCATAAGCACAAAGGATTCTGCCGCGCTAAAAACGCGACGATTGGTGAGCAGAACGATTGGTCTGGTAAATGTGATATTGCCTTGAGGTTCAAAGTGATGTGATCGGAAAGGTGTAAAATCGGTGCGCTTGGGGCTACTGCGAAATTGGACATGTCGATACAATCTCCTTTCATTTGTAAATCTACCAGCAATATCCATGGCATTGCGGTCACTGCCTCCACCATTGTTGCGCACATCGACAATGAGACCTTGTATGTTGCCCATCTCTCTCAGTGCGATTTCGATATTTCCGCCCCAATTTTCACCTCCAAAACTGTCGATATACACATATCCAATTTGCTCATCCAATAAGCGATATTGTAAGGGAGTGTCCGCGATGTTCATAGTGCGGTCCAAATAGTTAATGGCTAAAATCTCGCGGTCGTAATTGCGTGGATATTGATCTCGCCAGGCAGTGTATGAATAATTTCCCAAAGGCGTGTAAAGATTTACATGCCCATCCCGGAGTATTGCGAGCATATTGCTCGTAATGAGAAAGAGTTCCTCATCCGTTGTCTGCGATGTGACCTGTGGGCGATAGATGGCATAAACCGAATCCCAATCAACGCCTTTGAGTTCAAATGCGACATAGAGACGGTCGTATTCTTGCCAGAGGTATTCAAAATTGCTTTCGGGCGTGTTTTCTGGAACAGAATTGGTAATGACCCGGCTACACCCCATGCACAAAAGAATCAAAATAAGGCATATTGGCAAACAGGTCTTCACGTCTAAAACCTCCAGTTAATCAACCCGCTCAGTTGATCAATACCTGTTTGCGTGCGATGGGGTTCAGTATAGCGATAAAATTGTCCCCAATATTGTATCTGAATAGACCATCTGTTAGAGAGATGATGCGTCCAGACGAGATTGTGCTCCACACTTAAAAATTGTTGCAGACTTGTTATATCAAAATCTGCGTTGCTACTGTCAGTCCCGTAGGAATGACGCCGTAATAAGAACGCGAGCGCGGGAACAGACAGGTCATAAGATAAAGAGGATCTGGCTGTCCATTCAAATTGCAATGCGATTGAAGGTTGCACCGAACCGATGAGTTCTCCGAAAGGCCCACTGTATTGAGAGTAATAGCGAACATGCATAAATACATGAATGCGTCCAGACGAATCAGACCGAAAGGCGCGGTGATATGCGTATCTCACTTGAATGCGCTTTGTGTCACTATGCCACCGGTTATGGGGAAAGGACAGTAAGAGAAGACCCGTATCCCACATCAAGGATATGTGATGACGGCGTTTGGCATTTTGAGCGCGATATTTGATGAGCCATCCTCGACCATCACCATTGTATGTAAATGGCGAAGCCAAATTGTCCTGGCTACGCATCGTGAACAAACCGAAACCAATGCCGAGTTGTCGCGTATTTTTTGTCTCAGCTTCCACAGATTGCGCAATTAACAAGCAACCGACCAAAACGATATACTTGACCATGACATCAACTCCATAGTCAGTAGTCAGTATCATGCTCAACTCTCCTCCCAATACACGCCTTACTTTGGTCGGCATCCATTACTGATCTATCAATCGTCATCATCGTCGTCATCA
>JAGWBW010000114.1:17914-18467 GCA_021295695.1 Candidatus Latescibacterota bacterium | reverse complement strand
TGGCCCCATCGCAATGGCGCACAAAACCTTTGACATCCTGAGCGAAAACAATGGCAAAGAAGCCTCGATCTCTGGTGCCTCCCAGAATCGCGCAGGCGTTTAGCGTCCCGAAATCATCATTCCAGCATCCAGCATCGGCGAACAAGCCGAAGAATCCGACCATCCGGGCCTCATCGAAGGAGCACTCTTGCGCGTCATTCGCGCACCCCATTTTGGTCATGTGGGCAAAGTCACTGCCCTGCCACCCGAATTGCAAACAGTCGAATCCGAAACCCATGTGCGCGTACTCGAAGTAGAATTTGACAATGGTGACCGCGCCATTGTCCCGCGCGCCAACGTCGAACTCATCGAAGAGTAAACGACTCCATCGGGAGATTGCGTATGAGATATTGTTCAATCTACATCATACTGGTACTTTGCGCGGCACAGGTATATGCACAACAACCCACCGGTGTCAAAGCCGAAGACACCCCCAACGACGAAGGAGGCAGCATCACCGTCACCTGGGTCCCCCCGGAAATCTCCGAGGGAATCAAATACGTCAAATACAAAT
>JAGWBW010000114.1:4234-17747 GCA_021295695.1 Candidatus Latescibacterota bacterium | reverse complement strand
TATTATGTACAGGTGATATCCATCTCCCCCTCTGGCGAATCATTTCCCTCTGCAGTCGCAAGCGCAGAAGCGTATGAGAATTTTTTTAACACGACCAAAACCAACAACTTCGCTCTCAGTATAATTTTTTCTTTTATCATTTTGATCAGTATTTTCCTTGCCAAGAAACGCGAACTCTTCATCCGGCGCATCGCTGGCCTCGAAGCTCTCGACGAAGCCCTCGGTCGCGCCACTGAAATGGGCAAACCCGTGCTCTTTATGCATGGTTTGGCTTCCATGGGCACTATTTCTACCATTGCAGCAGTCAATGTTCTCTCTCGTGTAGCGCACCGTACTGCCGAATTTAATACCGAATTGCGCGTGGCCAATCGCGATCCAGTTGTCATGGCCGTGAGCCAGGAAGTCGTCAAAGAATCCTATCTCAACGCCGGTCGTCCCGATGCGTATTCAGAAGACTCGGTCTTTATGGTTGCTACTGAGCAATTCAGCTATGCCGCAGCACTCGACGGCATGATGGTGCGCGATAGACCAGCCACCAACATCATGATGGGCTATTTCTACGCAGAATCACTGCTTTTGGCAGAAACCGGCGCATCTATAGGTGCGATCCAGATCGCAGGCACAGATGCTTACACACAGTTGCCCTTTTTCATCACTACCTGCGACTATACGCTCATGGGAGAAGAACTCTATGCAGCGAGCGCGTATCTCTCCCGTGAACCCAAATTGCTGGGCAGCCTCAAAGGACAGGACATCGGCAAAGCAGTACTCTTAATTGTCATGATTTTGGGCACACTTCTGGCGACTCTTGAAATTCAAACACTCACGCATATTTTTACCGCATATTAGCAGGGGATTCTTTTATGCTTTTTTTACGACGAACTCTTCCGCTAATCATCGCCTTTGTTATGGGCATGATTGGCATTCTCGTTTACTACAGTCCCCACAGCGGGGCACAGGCTCTCGAGCAAGAAGTAACAATGTGGAACCGCATTGTCTTCGCCTTTGCCCTGGTATTGGGGATTTACAGCTTGATGCGACTCCACTGGGGCCGCGTGCAGCGGCAACAAGCCGGATGGGCATATAGCTTTCTCGTTTTTGTCGGTTTTGTGGTCATGCTTATTTTTGCAATCTACAACAATGGACAAGGTCCCCTCAAACCCCAGGTAATAGATTCGGGTCCTTTTGTGTGGATGTTTGATTATGTGCAGGTACCTGCCGATGCCACCATGTTCTCCATCCTCGCGTTTTTCATCGCATCTGCTGCCTACCGCACCTTTCGCGCACGCACGCCAGAAGCGGCAATCCTGCTCGTATCCGCCATTATCGTGATGATTGGTCGCGTACCCATTGGTGGTCTCATATCCGATTCAGTGCCAGCATTTTCCCAATGGCTTATGGCCGTGCCCAATTTGGCTGCCACCCGCGGTATTCTCCTCGGAGTTAGTCTCGCTGCTATCGCCACATCACTGCGCATCATCTTTGGCATCGAACGCTCCTATCTCGGCGGAGGTGAAGAATGAAAGAATTTTTGCTCAATATCGACCGCCGCATCATCTTCATCTTTGTCGCGCTCGGCATCATCATTCCCGCGCTCGGTTCGTTTAACTTACCCATCAAACCCACTAAAAACGTGCGGTCTATCTACGATACAATTGAAGAAGTAGCAGCGAAAAACGGTACCATCCTCATCTCCTTTGACTACGGACCCGGATCCTTTCCCGAAGTACAGCCCATGGCTCTTGCAGTTTTGCGCCACTGTTTCAAGCGCAACGTCAAAGTGGTGGGCATGTGCCTTTGGCCCGATGCGGTGGGTTTGGCCCAACAAGCCTTCGATACAACCTCAAAGGAACTGGGGGCTGAATATGGTAGCAACTATGTTTTTCTCGGATTTAAAACCGGATTTCACTCACTGGTTATCAACATGGGCCGCGACTTTCACGGCACTTTTCCACAAGATTTGCACGGCAATAACACTACCGAATTACCTGTCACCCAAAATATAAAGGGCTTGGCGGACTTCGACTATGTGATCTGCCTGGCAGCGGGCAACTCGCCAGATGACATCTGGATACCCTACGGTCAAGAACGCTACAAATTCAAATTTGGCCTCGGATGCACAGCTGTTATGGCACCCGACCAATTCCCCTATTTACAATCGGGTCAAATGAATGGCATGATGGGCGGATTGGCCGGTGCCGCCGAATACGAAACCCTCGTGCAAGTGCCCGGCACCGCTACCGAAGGCATGCGCCCGCAATCCGTTGTGCATCTCATTATCATCGCCTTCATTATATTGGGCAATGTGATGTACTTCCTCTATGGCCGTCAGAAAGGGGGCGTCCAGTGAGCCGCGATCAGATCATTTTTATTATCTTCTTGTTCATCTTTGCCACCATCAATATTTTTCTTTTTGGCTCGGGTAGCCTATCTGCGGATTGGACCGGCTTTGGCACATTTATCGCCGCTGGCATTACTCTGTCTCTTTACAGCTTTCTCTACAAAGACAATCCACTCTTCAAATTCGCCGAAAACCTCTATGTGGGAGTTGCTGCTGCCTATACCCTCACGCAGGTCTGGTACACCGTACTTTTGGCCGATGTTGTGAATCCCCTCTCAGCACTCGACAGCGAAAGCCTGAGCAATCTGTGGCTCATCGTGCCCATATTCCTCGGGCTCTTTATGCTCACCCAACTCGCCTCGGCGAAATTTAGCTGGCTCAGCCGAATTGCATTCGCATTTGTAGTCGGCCTGGGGTCGGGGCTAACCATTCCGCGCACCATTGCGGCCAAATTGCTAAAACAAGTAGAAACCACCATGCAGCCCATCCCGTTTGACCTGTTCGGACTTGATCTGCTCATTATTTTGGTCGGCGTGGTTACAGTGCTCGTGTATTTCTTTTACTCTGTCGAACACAGGGTGGCATCCAAAATCGGCATCTGGTTCCTCATGATCTCGTTTGGCGCATCATTTGGCTACACCATCATGGCGCGTCTTTCACTGCTAATTGGCCGCGTCGGGTTCCTACTCGAAGACTGGCTCGTGCTCCCATTGCCTCTATTTTGATCCGGAGAGATGCGCGTGTCCATTCGCGCATCTCCCAAAAAAACGGGAACGTTCAAACCCTTATAGAAGTCCAAAGAAAAATCGTACATGCCCAATTCTGTGCTGACAGTTGACAACCTCCAAACGCATTTTCACACAGACAGCGGAACAGCGAGGGCGGTAGATGGTGTATCATTCACGTATGGCCTTGTTGGTGAATCGGGGTGCGGAAAAAGTGTCTCTTCGCTGTCAATCATGCGATTGGTACCTCATCCTGGCCGCATTGAAGGTGGGCATATTTTTTTTCAGGACCGAGACCTGGTATCCCTTTCCGATACCGAAATGCGCGACATACGCGGCAACGACATTGCCATGATCTTTCAGGAACCCATGACCAGCCTCAACCCGGTTTACACCTGTGGGTTCCAAATTGACGAAGCCGTGAGACGGCATCAGGGATTAGAAAAAATAGAAGCGCGAAAAAAAACAGTTGAAATGCTTCACCTCGTGGGCCTTCCCGATCCCGAGCAACGTGCAAACGAATACCCGCACCAATTGTCGGGCGGACAACGCCAGCGCGTCATGATCGCCATGGCCCTCTCGTGTAACCCCAAAGTGCTGATTGCCGACGAACCCACAACAGCACTCGATGTCACCATACAAGCGCAAATCCTGGACCTATTGCGCGATTTACAGCACCAACTCGGCATGGCCGTCCTGCTCATCACCCACGATTTGGGTGTTATTGCCGAGGCCGCCGATCAGGTCGCGGTCATGTACGCAGGCAAAATTGTAGAAACCGGTTCAGCAGACGCGATCTTTCACAACCCCAGGCATCCTTACACGCAAGGGTTACTCGCATCAGTACCCCGTCTGGATATCGCGAACAAGCGTCTCAAAACCATTCCGGGCACTGTACCCGAAGCCACGCAATTCCCATCGGGATGTCGATTTGCAGACCGATGTGAAAAGGTCGATTCAATTTGTCGAGAAACCACACCGCAACTGCAAACAATTGACGGCGACCACCAGACCGCCTGCTGGATGGCGTGAGAGGTGAACATACTATTGATCCCATGCTTCTACAAGTTCAAAATCTAAAAAAATATTACCCCATTTCTCAGGGACTTTGGGGACGCGACGCCGGGCATGTCAAAGCAGTAGATGACGTGAGCTTCGATATCTCTCCCGGCGAAACCCTTGGCCTTGTCGGCGAATCGGGATGCGGAAAAACGACCACTGGACGCGCCATCTTACGCCTTATTGATGCGACATCGGGCACCGTACGATTCAAAAATACCGACATTCTCTCTCTGGGGAAAAAACAACTGCGAACACTGCGCCGGCACATGCAAATCATCTTTCAGGACCCTTACGGATCGCTAAACCCCCGCCTCACCATCGGCGGCATCCTCTCGGAACCCCTGAAAATCCACGGCGACAAAACAAAAGATCGGGTCGCCGACCTGCTCAACACCGTGGGCTTATCTCCCGATGTCGCACGCCGATATCCGCACGAATTTTCCGGCGGACAGCGACAGCGCATTGGCATTGCCCGCGCATTGGCCGTAAAACCGCAATTCATCATCGCGGACGAACCCGTATCTGCACTCGACGTATCGATTCAGGCACAAATTGTAAACTTGCTCCAGGATTTACAGGCTCAGTTTGGCCTTGCCTATCTCTTTATCGCACACGACTTGAGCGTGATTAAACACATCTCGAACCGCGTGGCAGTCATGTACCTGGGCAAAATTGTCGAACTGGCCGAAAGCCAGGAACTCTACGACAATCCGCAGCATCCCTATACGCGCGCATTGCTCTCATCAATCCCCATACCCGACCCGCGCGTCAGGGGATCGCGCACGATTTTAACAGGCGATGTGCCCAGCCCGGTCAACGTACCTTCGGGCTGCGCATTTCATCCGCGCTGTCCCGAAGCAACACCGGACTGCGCCCACCGCAAACCCGAACTCTTAGACATAGAACCCGGCCACAGCGTGGCCTGTATCTTGCGGCACAATTAAAGCGCAGAACCCGTGTGCCAGTCCATCCACCATTTCAAGGAGTCATAAGTGAAGGTCTTAAAAATTTTAACGATGCTGTGTCTCATCGGCCTCATACCCCATGCCGCCATGGCACAGCCCCCCTCTTTAGGTCCCGCCAAAGCCATTGGGGTTGACCTTGCCAATACCCCGCTAAATCGTCCGTCTCCCGATCAAAAAAGCTACACTTATTGGAAACCCGAAACCGCCGACGGCTTTTTCCCATCGCTTTTGGGACTGCGTACGGCTGGTGCTCAAATGATCCGCACCAGATATTTCAATATCTACTTCTCTACAGCCGAAAAAACCGCCCGTCACATTGCCGATTTCTGCGATGAGGTTCTATCAAATCTCATGCGCCATTACCCCACCTTTGTCGATCGCATTGCACCCATCCACGTCGTCGTTGACGATCAAGCGGATTATTTGGGCAATGCCTTTGCCGTGTACAGCGCCAATTACATCCACTTTTGGACCAATCCCATCGACTGGGAAATCCGCGGCACCAGCGACTGGGTACGCAATGTTTTTGTCCACGAACTCACCCACATCGTAACACTGAAAGCCGCCTATAAGGGCCTGCCATTCCAAATTGGCATAGTCAACGCCTCTCGCGCCAATGAAAATCCCGATTTCAGCTTCACGCTTGGCCTGTATCACCTCGCCGTCAATTCGGGTTTTGCCGAAGGCATCTCGCAATACGAAGCCACCGAATACGGCGATGACCGCTGGGACACACACCGCGATATGCTCCTGCGAATGGCCGCGCTTGAAAATGATCTGCTCTCCCTATCTAGCATGGGACAACTCGGCGGCAAGGGCAATTTTCACGGTGAAATGGTCTATAATCAGGGATTTGCCATGCTCAATTACATTGGCGAACGCTTTAGTCCCAATGTAGTCAGGCAAATATTTGAACACAGACCCATTATCAACTTCAACTCCTCACTGAAAAAAGCCACAGGCGTATCGGCCAAACAACTCTACCGCGATTGGGAAACGCATATTGGGGAACAATATAGCGCAGTTCAAAACGACATCCAGGAAGCCGGCGAACGCGAAGGCGAATTGATCGTGGATAGAGGCGGTTTGGACTATCATCCGGTCTATTCCCCGCAAGGCGATAAGCTGGGCTTTATCTCCAACGACGACAGCGACTATTTCATTACCGAACTCAAAGTGATAGACCTCGCCACAAAAAAAGTCAAAAAAATAGCTGACCGCGTCGATAATCGCTTTGTCTGGACAGCCAGCGGTGACAGCCTGATGTACATCAAAGCTGTAGGTGCGCGTTGGGACATCTTCACTTATGACCTGAAAACCAAAAAAGAAACGCGCGTCACCGTGGGTCTGCGCGGCAAAGACCCCACCCTCTCACCCGATGGCAAACAAATCGCCTTTGTAACCATGAGAGACGGTACCGCGAACATCGGCCTTGTAAACACCGACGGCACCGATGTGCGATACCTCACACACAACAACGACGCCACACAGTATTTTGGCCCAAAATGGTCGCCCGACGGCAAAAAGCTGCTCTTCAGCGTATTTCGCACGGGCGAAGACCGCGACATTGCCATCATCGACGTGGATGCCACAACCTGGAAAAAGAAAGAAGGCAGGCGCTCGTTGGAAAAAAAAGAAGTTGACACACAACTCGACAGCCTCCAGCAAGCAAAAGCAGACAGCCTTAAAGCATTCCCCGACAGCCTTGCCTATGCCAACAATTCCAACTTCAAAGCCATCGTACACTCCACAGCCGACGAACGCGATCCCGTCTGGCTACCCGATGGCAGCGGATTTGTCTTCAGTTCAGACCGCACGGGCATCTTCAACCTCTACACCCACGACATGGCGACCGGGGAACAAAAGCAACTGACCAATGTTGTGGGCGGCGCGTTTTTGCCTACTATTTCTCCAGATGCACAGGATGTGATCTACGCGGGGTATCACGCAGCGAACTACAACCTCTATAGCATACCCCTGTCCGAGGCCGTTGCCGTTGATCCCCCCGAAAGTGTTGAGCGAGACTATGCCGAGATTTATACCGGCAAATCCATCACCGACCTTCACGACATCGGGCGATATTCCACGCGCCTCGTCTCTTACGGCATCACCCCCATCGCATTGCTGGGACCCACATTTATCGGCAACCGATTCGGGCTGGACCAAATCAGTGCAGGATTCCAATGGGCCTGGGGCGACCTGCTCGGCAGCGACGTTTTTGTAACCACCGCCCTGATCGGCAAAAACTTCAGACGGCAACAAGACTTCAACTCGGAATTTGCCTTCTACTACCAGAACAGCCTCACCCCCATTCTATCTGAACAAAGCGCGTATGTCCCCCGCATTTTCTTTGGAGGCAGCAGGCAAACCATCAACAGCATCGTGGATTTGGGTACCGTCCAAACCGTACGCGATACACTCAGCGGCACACTGATCACCACAAACGACGAAGGACAACAGGTTCTGATCCCCAATGTTACGCAGCACTTAGACCTCACGGTTACAGAAGAAGACGATTTTAAGGATGTATTCTCGGATTTCACGGTAGGTACTGAAATGGGGATCGGTCGCGGGCACAACGTCAGCCTGGCTTATGGCTACCGCAAGTATTCTGAGAACCTGCACGCCGTCCAGGTCCTTCACGACAGCTCTCGCGTATTTCAGACCAATTTGGGGACCGGTGAGGTTGAAGACATCACCGATCAGATCCCCGGACCGGGCTATGCATCGCAAGAAACCCTTCTCGATGATTTTCTCTATAAAGAACTCGATTTCTTCAAAAGCAACGAATGGATGGCCGGTTGGAGCTACATCACCCTCAAACCAGCAACGGATCTCTACATCAACCCATCGGGAGGTCGCGCATTGTCCTTCCGCTATCGGCGCATCAATGCAACCGTGATAGATTCACTGGCTCGCACGCCAGATCTGAATGAGGACTTTACCCCAGACCCCATCGGCACAGACCTATCACCCGCATTTTTCCGAGGCGATAAAGTCAACGTGGGATACAACGAATACATTGCCTCCTTCAACGAATTTATCCCGCTCGTCGGCCGCTCAACACTCGCACTCCAGGTCTTTGGAGCCTACAAAGACAGCTATGTCAAAGAAGTACAACAAGAAGGCGGCACATTTGAAGGCGTATTCTATTATCCCCTGCGCTATTATCTCGGTGGTCTGGGCACCTTGCGCGGCTATCCATATTTCACAATCTCAGGCGGCAAAGCCCTCTTTGGTCGCACCACGCTAACCCTGCCCATCTTTAAGCACATCGGCGCAGAACTGCCGCCCCTATTTTTCGACAAAGTTTACGCCTCGCTCTTCTTTGAGTTTGGAGGCACATCCAACGCCGCCAGTATCGGCGATATTTTTGACGTAAATGAAGAAGTACACAGTGGGCGATGGGACAAATTCAAAAACTCTTTCCTATTTGACTACGGCGCCGAAATCCGATTCCAGGTGTTTTCACATTACCGCTTGCCCATGTTCGGTTATTTCATAGTCGCCCGCCCCACCAAACTCGAAGTCCCAGCCCGCAACGCCCCTGACATCATCGAAGAGGTAAGTGGGACGCGATTCTATTTTGGCTTGTCACTGTAAAGCCACCTGACTTACTCGCAATTCAGTGCTCCGCCTTATAACACAGGCGGAGCACTTTTCGCTATTTTAACGCTTATGTTGCAACTCATCCAGGCGATGCGCCCGCGCGAATGGTTCAAAAATGTCTTTGTGCTGGCCGCACTCGTTTTTACCAAACGCATTTTTGAACCCGACGACCTCCTGCAAGGCAGTCTGGCCTTTCTCTGTTTTTGCCTCATATCTGGCGCAGCGTACCTTTTCAACGACATTCGAGACAGGGAAAACGACCGCCAGCATCCTCTGAAACGCCATCGCCCGATCGCCTCGGGTGCGTTGCGTATCTCCGTCGCCGCCAGCGCAGCAATCCTCCTTTTCCTGATTGCCCTGACCGGAGGATTTTACGTACATCCCCATTTTGGCATCGTTCTCCTGATCTATGCGGTACTAAACATCGCCTATACCCTGTACCTCAAACACATCGTCATCCTCGACGTCATGATCATTGCCGCGGGATTTCTCCTGCGCGCCATCGGCGGTGCAGTGGCACTTCAGGTCGCCATTTCCTCCTGGTTTATCCTCTGTACCATGCTTCTGGCTCTTTTTCTTGGCTTTGCCAAACGCCGGCATGAAATCACCCTGCTCGAAGAAGATGCCAGCACCCACCGCCGCATCCTCGCAGAATATTCCCCACAATTTCTCGACCAGATAATCGCCATCGTCACAGCCGGTGCACTGGTATCCTACGCGCTTTATACCATGTCGCCCGAAGTCATTGAAAAACTCGGCACTAAATACCTCAATCTCACCATACCCTTTGTGGTCTATGGTATGCTGCGCTACCTCTATCTCATCTACAAAAAAGATGGAGGCGGCAATCCCACCTCCACCGTATTGGGTGATTTCCCACTTCTGATCGCTTGTGCGTTGTGGTTGCTAACTCTGGGTTTAATACTCTACGTCTAACCCCTGCACGCGGGCATTGTGAAAAGACCTGGTATTTTGTATTTTCAACCGCTAATCCTTTTTAATCTCTTCACACAAGGAGTTCCCGAATGCCAGAGCGACCAAATATTTTGCTGATTATGAACGACGATATGGGCTATTCTGATATTGGATGTTACGGAGGTGAAATCCACACGCCAAATTTAGATCGACTTGCTGCCAATGGGTTGCGACTCACGCAATTTTACAACACGGCGCGGTGCTGCCCCACACGGGCATCGCTGCTCACGGGATTGCATCCTCATCAGGCCAGTGTGGGGCACATGATGGATGACCGGGAATACGAAGGATATCGAGGCGATCTAAACTTCAGGAGCGCGACCATTGCCGAAGTGCTCAAGACCGTGGGATATGCGACCTATATGAGTGGCAAATGGCATATTACACGGCATACAGATGCGGATGGCCCCAAACACAGTTGGCCCTGTCAGCGCGGATTTGATCGCTTTTTTGGCATCATTACCGGTGCCGCCAATTTTTGGAAGCCGCAAACACTCACGCGGGACAACGAGCAAATTACAGTGGATGAATTTCCAGAGGATTTCTTTTTGACCGATGCCATCAGCGACCAGGCAGCGGATTATATCCGCGAACACGCGCAGGCAAATGGAGATCAGCCATTCTTTTTATACACCGCATATACCGCACCCCATTGGCCCTTGCACGCGCACGAGGAAGATATTGCAAAATACAAAGATCGTTTTGCCGCGGGATGGGATCAACTGCGCGAAGAGCGTTTGACGCGCATGCGCGAAATGGGCATCTTGAAACCCGAATGGGGATTGAGTGACCGCGATCCCTCTCAAGTGCCCTGGGAAGAAGCCGATCACAAGGCGTGGCAGCAACGGCGCATGGAAGTTTATGCCGCGCAGGTTGACCGCATGGACCAGGGCATTGGGCGCATCGTCCAATCCCTCGAAGAGACCGGGCAACTGGACAACACCCTGATCGTATTTTTGGCCGACAATGGGGGATGTGCCGAAGAACTGGGAGGCAGCATGCGACGCAGCGCGATTGCCCCGGCCACCACGCGCGATGGTCGCCCAGTCCAACGCGGCAACGACCCAAACATAATGCCGGGTGACGAAACCACGTATCAAAGCTACGGCGTACCCTGGGCTAACGTATCCAACACGCCATTTCGCCTGTACAAACACTGGGTTCACGAAGGCGGCATTTCAACGCCCTTTATCGTACACTGGCCCGATCGCGTAACAGACGGCGGCGCATTGCGCGAGCAACCCGGCCAGCTTACCGATGTTATGGCAACCTGTCTCGATGTAGCAGGCACCGAATATCCCGATACCTATAATGGGCACAACATTTTACCACTCGAAGGCACCTCGCTAACGCCGATCTTTGAAAACCAGGACAACGGCAAAGAATATCTAATCTGGGAACACGAAGGCAATGGCGCCGTACGCAAAGGCAAGTGGAAATTGGTAAAGCGCTACCCGGGCGACTGGGAACTATACGATATTGAAGATGAAAATCCCGATGTCGTATCCGAACTCGCGGCAATTTACGACGCCTGGGCAGAGCGTTGTGGGATAGAACCCTGGGATAATATCCTCGCAAAGCGCGGGTAAGTAAAAAGGAAAAAATCATGACACCAACAGATATCACGGATGAAATGCTGGCAACATACCGGCGCGATGGCGTCATAAAAATCCCGCAAATCATCTCGCCGGATGAAGTGGCGAAATTTCGTCAAGCATCCCTGGATATACTCGAAGCAATGCCAAAAGATCCAAACCGGCCATTTAACCAAAAAGTGAACGTATGGCGGGAAGACGAAGTATTGCGAAACTTGACACAACACCCGAATGTCGCCGCAGTCGCAGAGAAAATTGCGGACGTGCGATTGCGGATCTGGCACGATCACATCCTGGCAAAAATGCCAGAACTCGAAGTACCAACAGCATTCCATCAAGATCTCGTAAAATGGCCCTATGACCGCAATTCCAATGCCCTATCGGCGTGGGTCGCATTGCAGGATACACCCGTAGAAATGGGATGTATGTCATTCGTGCAGGGATCGCACGAAATGAAAAACGTACCGGACATGGCGACAAATAACCAGGAGGGATGGCGGGAATTCGCACCGGAAATCGCGTGGCGCACCCGCGTAACACATCCGCTTCAAGCGGGGGATTGTACATTTCACCACGGCATGACATTTCACACCGCGGGACCAAATAAAACCGATGATTGGCGGGTGGGATACGTGATTATTTTTGTCGATGCAACCGCGAAATACACCGGAAAAAAGCATGTAGTCACAGATCCCCTGAGTATAGCCCCCAATACATTGCCGCCAGATGATCATTTTCCACCCGTAGTGAAATTTTATGGAGACTAAAAAATGAGCACCCCCAATATAATTTTAATGATGTGTGACGACCTGGGATATGGCGACGTGGGATTTAACGGAAACGAAGTGATCAAAACCCCAAATTTGGACCGACTGGCGAACAACGGGATCCGGTTTACGCGATTTTATGCGGGAGGACCCGTGTGTTCCCCAACGCGAGGAACGTGTTTAACCGGGCGACATTATTTTCGATACGGCGTAACACATGCCAATCGCGGACACTTGCCCGCACAGGAAATAACACTGGCGCGAATGTTAAAATCCTTTGGCTATGCGACCGGACACTTTGGCAAATGGCATCTGGGAACACTGGACCCGAATTATTCGGGCAAGCCCAATCGCAATCCAGCGCGCAACTACGCCCCGCCGTGGGAGCGGGATTACGATGAGACATTTGCCACGGAGTACGCGGTTCCCACCTGGGATCCAGCAGTAGATATTAACCAGAGAACCGGAGAGCGGCTGGATCGCCCCTGGGCATCCCCATATTACGAAAATGGCGTACTGGCAACGGAAAACCTGGAAGGATGCGACTCCCGGGTATTGATGGATCGCGCAATTCCATTTATCGAACAGGCTGTTGAAAACGGCGAACAGTTCCTTACGACAATCTGGTTCCACGCGCCCCATAGCCCGGTCGTTGCGGGACCGGAATATCGTGCAATGTACGCCGAATACAGCGAGGATGAACAGCACTACTACGGCTGTATTACCGCTATAGACGATCAGGTAGGGCGATTGTATCACGCATTGGAAGCATGGGGCGTAGCCGACAACACCATGATCTGGTTCTGTTCGGACAACGGCCCCGAAGGCCGCACAGGTCAAAGTGGCCGCAACCGGGGATCAACAGGTGGCTTGCGCGGTCGAAAACGGTCTCTATTTGACGGCGGCGTAGGCGTACCCGCGCTATTGCACTGGCCGGGTCATGCAGAACCCGGGCGCACAGTAGAAATGCCGTGCAGCACACTGGATTACTTCCCCACAATCGCCGAGGTCATGGGATATGAAATGCCCGATAATCGCCCCATTGACGGAATTAGCCTGATACCGACGATTAAAGGAAACATGACAGAACGCCCCGTCCCCATTCCGTATCGGTTCAACAGTCCCAAAAACGCGATGTTTGGCGCCCCGACCATCTCAATGATCGACAATCGCTATAAATGCTTGACCAACCTATCGCGCGACGGCAGCGAAGATCTGTGTTTTGATATGATTGAAGACCGCGCAGAAACGACCAATTTGGCAAATGAACAACGAGAACGCATGGGACAAACGCGCGAAACCCTGCGCCAATGGCTCCGCTCCTGCGAAGCCAGCCACAACGGTGGGGATTACGACGAAGCATTTGAACCGGTCGCGCCATTTGAAGAAGTCACCGGAGACTGGCGCTAAAGAGAAAATAGAGGTACCGAATGGCAACTCAATTTGGCGATGAACGCGATTGGTTTTTGGAAAA
>JAGWBW010000114.1:3603-4121 GCA_021295695.1 Candidatus Latescibacterota bacterium | reverse complement strand
TGGTTAGATCTCGCAGAAGAAGCCGGGATGCAATACATCATTGTCACAACCAAACACCACGATGGATTCTGCTTGTGGGACACATCACATACGGCATTCAACACAATGAATACGCCATATGGAAAAGACCTGATGGCAATGCTCGCCGATGCCTGTCACAAACGCAACTTCCCCCTGGGCTTTTATTATTCAATTGCCGACTGGCACCACCCCAATTATCCCAATCAGGGACGACATCACGAACTGCCCCAACCCAAGCCAGGAGATGATCCCGACTTGATGAAATATCTGGATTTTCTAAAGGCGCAGGTATGGGAGTTGTGTACCCATTACGGAAAATTGCACGCATTCTGGTGGGATATGAACGTGGATGAACACTTCGATCCATCCGTCAACGCGATGATTCAGTCACTACAACCCGCGGCAGTAATCAACAATCGGGGATTTGACCCCGGTGATTTTGGCACGCCCGAGCGCGATCATGTGCAAGGCATAGATACCCAACAGTCATTTGATCG
>JAGWBW010000114.1:0-3544 GCA_021295695.1 Candidatus Latescibacterota bacterium | reverse complement strand
ATTGATCGGTATCTCGCGCGCGACGCAAACTATTTGCTCAACGTAGGCCCCAAATCCGACGGCACAATTCCAGACGCATCCAGGGGCATCTTGAAACGCATTGGAAAATGGTATCACGCCGTGGAAGAAGCGGTCAAAGACGTAGAACCGTCGTCGCACCTGACGCGCAATCGCGATATACTATTGACGCGCCGGGACAATGTAATCTACGTACATCTGGTAAACGACCCGCGAACAAGCGGCGTAAAACTCGACCCAATTGACGTCGCGCCAAAAAGTGCAACCTTACTAAACACAGGTGAACCTGTAGATTTCACCGTAGATCTGGTACCGACCAATCACATAGAGCACAAACCTTATTTGCGGTTGCAAAACCTACCAGTAAATGAGTTGACCAATACCGTAATAGTAGTAAAACTCGAATTTGATGAAATAATTGAATAAAGTGCAAGGCGGGATGACTTAGGTGTATTGTGGACGGGCTGTGTTCATCTTTGTGCAACCAGCGGTTGCACTTTTGGCAGATCGCGGTAGATCAGGTAAAATTCCCGCTCCAGTGGGTCCTTGCAGCACCCCATTATGACCAGATTCTTAGCCCAACTGATTTCTCCAACCAGCGGTTGGAGTTTTACATTTTCGTGGTATTCCAGAAAGAACCGTCGCATATACCACAGGTTCTGGGCAGAATAACATAGAAATTATGAAAGGTATTAAATGACAACTCAATTTGGCGATGAACGCTTTGGAGAAATCCGAAATAAAAACGGCGAAAAACTGGATTATGCTTTTCATAGTGGAAATGCCGAAAGCAAACACATCGTCGTCCTGGGCCATGGCGTAACCGGCAACAAAGACAGGCCATTTTTGGTCGCACTATCACATGCATTGGAAGCCAAAGAAATCAACGTCCTGCGCTTCTCTTTTGCAGGTAATGGAGACTCAGAAGGTCGGTTTGAGGATGCGACCATAACAAAAGAAGTAGATGATCTGGGTTCAGTCCTGGATACCTTAAACGGATATACAATCTGTTATGCCGGGCACAGTATGGGAGGTGCCGTAGGCGTATTGCGGGCGAGTACAGATGCGCGCATTCAGCATCTCATCTCACTGGCGGGCATGGTAGATACAAAGGGATTTGCACAGCGCGAATTTGGAGATGTCACCCCCGACAGAGGCAACATGTGGGACGACCCGGATTGCCCGCTATCCAGCGCGTATATGGACGACTTAACGGCCATCGACACCGTCGTAGATCGCGCATCTCAAATCTCGGTCCCCTATTTGCTCGTACACGGCACAGAGGACGATGTAGTACCCATTGAAGACTCCCAGGCAATATTCGAGCAAGCCAACGAACCAAAAGAACTGGTCATCCTGAACGGCGCAGATCACGTATTCAGCGATGACGCAACACCCGCCATGATACAGGCCGTTATAGATTGGATTGCAAAACAGGAAAGCTAATGCCTCCAAAAACATACCGAGCCGCGGTAATTGGTCTGGGAATGATCGGCGGAGCTGATCAAATCTCAGGAGATGTATTGGGTCAGCGCGTGGACAGTATGGATGGCACGCATACTTTCGCGTATCAGAACCATCCGCGTATCGACCTCGTAGCCGGTGCAAGCCGCGACCAGGGGCGGCGCGAGCGCTATGAAGCGCGCACAGGTGCTGTAACTTATGAGAGTTGGCGTGAAATGATCGCCAACGAAACACTCGATATTGTCAGCATAGCGACCTATACCCCTACCCATGCGGAAATCGCCATAGCCTGTGCCGAACACGGAATCCCCGTCATCTATTGCGAAAAACCCGCGGCAACCACGGTTATAGATGCCCAGCGCATGCTCGAAGCGCAAAAACACGGGTTATTGGTCTTTAACCACCAGCGAAGATTTGATCCCAATTACCACCGGCTTCGTGCGCTAATTGCCGAAGGAAAACTGGGCACGCTTATTTCCGCTTCTCTCCAATGGCCGACGGGCCGATTGGGCAATGTGGGGACCCATGCAATTGATGCCCTCTTAATGCTCACCGGGCATCGCATTCAATCGGTCTCTGCAACACTTGACCTGGCGGGAAAGCCTGATTGCCGCGGCGAGGCATTTCACGATCCCGGGGGATGGGGCGTCATGCGTATGGACGGAGGAATAATGGTCACAGTGAGCGCACCCGATTATTCTACCGCACCGCCGCGCACAGAGATCAACGGACATAAGGGACGGGCAATTATTGAGGCAAAAGGCATCACACTCGAATACTGGACTGGAGAAACTGAACAGTGGCCGCCCCATAAGGATAGCGTTTCAGGGATGGATCGCGCCGTATCGGAAATCGTCGCCTATCTGGATGATCGCGTCCCATTTTCTTATAACCCCGAAGAAGCCATTCATACACTCGAAGCCATTGTCGCTTTCCACGCCTCTCACAAACAAGACGCAGCCTATATTGACCTTCCCCTGTCAGGAAACGACCGCGAGATTGTCGTACTAAGCGGATAATGAAAGGAATATATGCCGACCATTGGAACACCGCTTTCACCCACTGCAAATAGAGTACTCATGTGTGGCTCTGGCGAATTGGGAAAAGAAGTTGTAATTGAACTCCAGCGCTATGGCGTTGAAGTGATCGCCGTAGATCGCTATGCCAATGCACCCGCGATGCAAGTAGCACATCGGTCGCATGTCATTACCATGCTGGATGGGGACGCCCTGCGCGAAGTCATAGAAAAAGAACAGCCCGACTTAATCGTACCCGAAATTGAAGCAATCGCCACAGATACACTCATCGAATTGGAAAGCGAAGGATTCACAGTAATCCCAACAGCTAGAGCAGCCCAACTGACAATGAACCGCGAAGGCATCCGTCGCCTGGCTGCCGAAGAACTGGGACTAAAAACATCACCTTACCGATTTGCCTCAAATTTAGAAGAATACCGCGCAGCAGTCCAAGAAATCGGCATGCCGTGTGTCATAAAACCAACCATGAGTTCATCGGGCAAAGGGCAAAGCACCGTAAAAAACATGACCGACGCCGAAAAATCGTGGACCTATGCACAGGAAGGTGCGCGTGGGGGTGCAGATGCGGTCATCGTGGAAGGATTTGTAGATTTTGATTATGAAATTACGCTATTGACCCTGCGCTATGAAGGAGGCACGAGTTTTTGCGCGCCAATAGGACATCGACAGGTAGATGGTGACTATCGCGAATCGTGGCAACCACAGCCAATGAGCGAGGCCGCACTTGCAGAATCACAACGGATGGGCAAGGCCATCACCGACGCGCTGGGCGGTCGCGGCATATTTGGAGTAGAGCTATTTGTCAAAGGCGACGACATCTACTTCAGCGAAGTATCACCCCGGCCACATGACACGGGCATGGTAACCATGATATCGCAAGACCTCTCCGAATTTGCCCTGCATGCGCGGGCAATTTTGGGATTGCCCGTTCCAAACATCAAACACCGCGGTCCCTCTGCCTCGCATGTGATCCTGGTAGAAGGACATTCGCAACAGGTGCAATTCGGCAACCTGAGCGCGGCACT
>JAGWBW010000113.1 GCA_021295695.1 Candidatus Latescibacterota bacterium | reverse complement strand
CCAATTACCTCCACCCCTATATTGCAGAGTGGCTGTTTCCCGGAAACGAAGAGCAAGCGGTGACCTGGTTCTGGGAGGGACTACCCAGGGGCGCGCAATTGCCGTGGGGAAAGTGGCTATTACCCCTGTTCTGGTGGGGCGGATTGACCGTTGCCGCTTTTGTCCTCTATGCCTGCGTCACCACCATCTTCCGCAAACAGAGGATAGCCTACGAAAAAGTGGCCTTTCCGGCTATGGCTCCGCTGGTCGAAATGGCCTCCCACCCAGGAGATGGAAAGGGATTTCTCCCGGCGTTCACGCGGAATATTCTCTTCTGGATTGGCTTCTGGATCGTCTTCGGGATGATCGCCTGGAACTGTGTCAACTACTTCATTCCTACCTTTCCCCAATTTCCTATCTACGCGCAGGGCAGTGCGGCACACCAGGGGGGGCGATGGATCTGGATCGGTCGATATTTTCCGCCTATCTACGGCATCCTCGATATTTTTACCATTTGCTTTTCCTATTTCGCAACTGTGGAAGTTCTGTTCAGCATCTGGTTTTTCGATTTGCTCTTTATTCTCGAAGGGGGCCTGCTCAACCGGATCGGATTTGTGGCTACTTCGCCCTATTACTACTCGGGAGTCTGCTCATGGCAGACGAAGGGAGCCTTCTTCTTTCTGGTGCTTTCCACTATCTGGGCGGCGCGTTCGCAGATCCGGGATGTGTTTTGGAAGGCACTTGACTCCCGGGCTCCGGTTGACGATAGGGACGAACCGCTTTCCTATCGCACGACTGTTGCAGGGTTGGCTATCAGCTTGATTTACATCTGGGTCTGGTTGATCCGGATCGGATTCGATCCTTTTCAGGCGGTACTTCTGATCTTTGGGGCGATCTTCACCTATTTGGGATTGGCGAGAATCCTGTCTGATACGGGGTTGCCTTATGTCAACGCCCCCGTTTGGGGAGGATGGGGCCTGGTAAGCCCCTTTCTGGATGGAGAATCTATCCACGGGAGCACCCGGGTAGCTGCACGGACCTCGGGCGTCCTGTTGTCCAATTTCAAGGGATCCTTCTTACCCGCTCTCAGCCAGGCCGGACGGGTGGCTGAGGGTGTGCAAGTGGAAAGCCGGCGACAGCTCACAGGCGCGGTTTTCCTGGCTTTTGTGACGAGTGTGGTCACATGCGTGTTGATGACACTTTATCTGGGTTATCGACACGGAGCACTGAACTTCACAGGTTGGGTAGCCATCAGATCCGGCAATGCGCACTACGATCGCACCGCGAAATCCGTCAGATCTTTTCTGATGCAGGATACCGATGCACCGATCCTCATAGAGCATCCTGACCAGTTCGCCTTTTTTGTGCTCGGCGCGCTGGCTACCGCGTTGCTCTTCCTGCTCAGGCGTCGGTTCCCCTGGTGGCCTCTTCATCCGGCGGGCCTCGCCATTTCAGGATCCTTCCTGGCCCGACGGACGAGTCTGACGATTCTCGTAGCCTGGCTAATCAAGTGGATTACCGTAAAGGTAGGGGGAGCATCCTCGTACCAGAAATCCCGGCCCCTATTTCTGGGCCTGCTCGTTGGCTATGTCATGGGTGTCGTGTTATCGCTCTTCATTGACCTGATATGGTTTCCCGAGCAGGGCCACATGGTCCACCGGCTTTAGATTCCGCATTTCCCACAGCCTATTCCTGCGTTCTCGGTACAGGCATGGTTTCCCCTTCTTTGATCACCAGTATTTTGTTGAAAGATGTTTCTGTGATTCGATCCACTCTTCCCGATGGCCATCGGACCTCTACGAGGTCTATCTGTTCCCAATTTCCCAATCCAAAGTGCAACCTCAGGTCGTTGGCCGATTGGTAGCTGGCAGCGCTGTGTACCTCTTTTACCTGCCGCAGATCGCCGGATATCACGGTTACCCGCGTCCCGATTCCGTCCCGATTGGAAAGTTTCGAGTTTTTCTTTACTTCTGGAACACTTCCTCCTCCAATTAGTCTCACCATCAGCCAGTTGTTCCGGTTGCCTCCTTCATTCCTCAGCAGATCTGGCCGGTCGGCGACATTGGCCACCAGCAGATCGATATCGCCGTCGTTGTCGATATCCCCCACAGCCGTTCCTCGGCTCGATTTGAGAATGCTCAAGCCGGGGCCGAAGCGTGCCGAAGCATCCGCGAATTGCCCATTGCCCGTATTTTCGAAGAGCTTATTGCGCTGTTTGTAGGGAGACTCGTCGGAGATAAGCTCGATGTTGTCCAGGACATGCCCGTTCGCGGCAAAGGCATCGGCATCTCCATCGTTGTCCGCGTCTAAGAAGACCAGTCCGAATGTCAGATCATTCAGTGTCGCGGCAAGGCCTGCTGTCTTCGTCGCATCCGTAAATGTTCCATCCCCGTTGTTCAGGTAGAGGGTATTTGTCTCCGTTGATAGGTGTCCGATCAGGATATCCGAATAGTCGTTCCCATCTACGTCTGCAATGTCCACCCCCATTCCCGCTTCGGCGTGGCCCATCTCGTTGAATGACACGCCGGACAGCAGGGCGATTTCTTCAAATGTTCCGTCGCCGAGATTGGCAAAGAGGTAGTTCTCCATCGAATCGTTGGCCACATAGATGTCCAGATCTCCGTCGTTGTCGTAGTCGGTGCCCACCACGCCCAGTCCTCTCGCTCCCGGTCGGTAGATGCCGGATTCGCGGGTTACATCTGTAAATGTTCCATCTCCTTCGTTCCGGTAGAGTACGTCCGGTACTCCAGGATAGATATCCGGGTGGCAATAGCCCATCGTGGATGTGCCGGGTATTCTGCAGTCTCTATCGCTTTTTAGAGTACAATCGATGTAGTTGACCAGATAGAGATCCAGGTCTCCATCCCGGTCATAGTCGAGGAACATCGCAGTACTACCCCAGCGCGCATCCCCCACTCCAGCCCGGGTGGTCACATCTGCAAAGGTTCCGTTTCCTCCATTGCGATAGAGCACATTGGAACCGAAGTTGGTCACGTAAAGATCCAGGTCCCCATCGTTATTGTAATCTCCCACCGCACATCCCAGACCGTAACTCGGATCGCCCATCGCTGATACTGCTGTCACATCCGTAAACCGCCACTCTCCATCGTTTCTGTAAAGGCGGTTGGTCGGTATCACCGTTGTCTGATAGCCCGGCAGCGGTGCGCCATTGATCAGGTAGATGTCCAGATCCCCGTCGCCATCGTAATCGAATAGCCCACAGCCAGGGCCCATTGTCTCTACTTCGTACTTCCTGCCACTGGCTCCGTTGACGTGGACGAAGTCAATACCAGCCTGGACAGATACCTCCACAAATTGCACCTCCTGGCACCAAACATCGAATACCCAGAAGAATAGAACGATTACGGTGCAGAGTTTCATCCATACTCCTTGTGCTGACAAGCGGGCTACCTTCAGGCCAAATAGCAGACGGAATAAAACAAATTTAGATTACAAACACAGACAAATCAAGTTTGATGACCATGGGGTTGACTAACGGTCTTCTCTTGATTTTATGTGTTATATTTGCGAATTTACTGAGATGAACGGCGGTTGTCATTGATGGTGTTGAGCCGCCACGCGCACGCCGAAGGCATGGCGAAGCCACACCACAACTCCAGTAATCCAGTCTATCAGAAAACATATCAATAAATTTTTTCAAAGAGTACTTATTCTTTCAAACCGCGGTCAATTTTCACCCGAAGAAACATGGAGGTGTATTACGATGCTCAAAGAGATAACAAATCCCGCTCCGGTGTTGACAGACGAGACATTTTCAGAGTTGTTCGAAGCCTGCTGGCCCCAAAAGGAACGGTGGACAGATATCCCATGGATCGGGGAACTCTGGGAGGGGCGACAAAGGGCGGCGTGCGAGGAGAAACCATTGTTCATCTGGGCGATGAACGGCCATCCCCTGGGGTGTACGTGAAATAATGGGGTTACGGGCCGTGCGCTCGTTTTTTCAGATCCGCGCGTGATTGAGTTTGTGAACGAACGGTTTATCCCGGTGGCTGTGAACAATTCCCGGTTGCAGCGACAAGCCGATGATGAGGGCCGGTTTTTGCGCCTGATATCCTGGCAGGGGCGGTACGGGTATTCTTTTGAGGAAGCTCAGGCCAGGTTGGAGGATATAGATCACGGGCTGAACCATCAGGGTTTATATGTAGTGACGACAGAGGGGGAAGTGTTGGGCAGCCGCAACAGGGTGTTTCCGGGCGGCAAGGCCTCGGTCCATGGTGTGGGTAGCGATCCAGACCGGTTTTTGTGGATGTTGAGACGGGCACTGGAGAAGTGGGAGAACCGCAAGACCCAGCGCGCGGCTTTGGATATCGAAGATCTGGCTTATCGGGATCCCACATTTAGCTGGACAGAATATCCGGAAGACGGATTGATTTTACACCTGGGTGTTCGGGACCTGCCCCGGGAGGTGGATACACGCCCGTCGGGAATGAAGCGAGAGGCGCACAATCAGGATTACGTCTGGTTCAGGCGGGAAGAGGTGCTGTCTATGGTTCCGCCGGATGCAGCTGTGGGCGATGTCATTCCCATGCCCGATGGGCTGGTCAGAAGGCTGGTGCGTTATCATCTGGCGGATTATGTCCGGGGAGAAACGTCTTCGTGGCCGTCCGAGGCGATCCAAGATGCAGCAATGACGTTGACGGTAACTGAGAAGACACCAGAATGGGTGGATTTAAGGCTTTCCGGATCCGCGCAGTTGTTTTCGGAGGGGAGTTGGTACGAGGGCGCGTGCCGGGAACGAGGGCTGGATGCCTCTCTGCTGGGATATCTCCGTTTTGATCGGCGAGTGGAACGGTTTGCGAGGTTCGATGTTGTAGCAGTGGGATCTCGATGGGGTGGCACGGACTACAACGTACGACAGGAAGATTTGGAGCCTGCGCCAATCGGGATTGCGATGACAATTGCCGGGCAGGAGGCGAGGGATCGTACCGCGCCGCATGCGTGCCAGAGACGGGGCGGCCTAGAATGGTATTTTAATGCGTGATTTGATAGTTGGGATGTGTTTTGTCGCATTTTTGGAGAAACAATGATACGGTGCGAACGCAGAGCAGAACTCGAGATAGAAACACCGCATCTTTGTGCGACTGTGCGGACCGAGGGATATGTGAGTGGGATCAAGAGCAGGTCGTTTGTAGATAAACGGACGGGCGCGACCGATCTGGGTTCGGGCCTGCACATTATGGACTTTTTGCTCGTGCCGGGGTGGGGAGATGGAGCGCCTAATCGGATCTCCGACGGGAATGTGCCCAAGCACATCGTGGAAGGACCCCAGATCTGTACACGGGCACGGCGGCTGGACTATGAGGTTATCAGAGGCGAAGCGTTTCTCGCTGTGCGGCAGTGGTTTACGTTCACGCATGTGGTTGAAGGTTTTCAGGCCGGGTCGCGCTGGGAACAGACGTTGCTATTTTTGCCGGATACGCGGTACATGCTTTCGTGCGAACGGATCACCTGCGTCAATAGCGCGGACTGTCTGTTCTACCGGATCGATATGCCCGGTCACTTGCACCACAAGGGCGGGGACACTTTTACGCGGATTTATCTGAGTTACCAAGGGTATATTGAATCTTCAGAGTTCCTGACGGATTTCCCTCCTGACGACGGATTTCTCTATCAGCGAAAAAAGGACGATATTCCCGACCGGATCATCCGGGCATACGAACAACGGAAAGCGGATGGCACATCCGTGTGGCTGGCGGGGATGACGCTGGATCCGGCGGATGTGTACGAGGCATGGTGTCACCAGCGGGGTTACGTCTGCTTCATCCAGGAACTACATGGTCGGAAGGTGACGGCGGGGGACACGATCGGAGCCGCTTATGTGGTGGGGTATTTCGATTCGGTGGATGAGATGAATGCGGTTTACGACCAGTATCGAGGAGTACGCTCGATTGCGGTAGATGAGAATGGATATACACTGCTGGATAGGGTGGAGGAAGCCGATGGGATTTAGACCATCGGCTCAAGCGCATGCTTATTTAGCTATCGCTATTTCAACGTCACCTGGGGATCGTTCTCATACGCGGAGTCTATTTGGACCAGACGTTCTAAAGTCAGAGCGAATAGCGCGAACAAAGACTTCAGTAATTCTGTCTTTTTGATAACGCCGCTGCATTCAAAATACAATTCATCAACGCCTTCTGGAAAATCAGTGCCAAACCAGCCTTCATCGTCTTTGATCTTGAAATGGATATTCGGCTGTTTTTCACATAGCTTCCGTATTCTTGCATCGGCGAGTAGCAATTTAATTTTTTCTGGATTATTGCCTTTGATTTCAAACTGCTCATCAAAAAATGAATCGCCTATTTCTATGTCCCGCCTGCCGAAGAATTTGCCAATTGAACTGAAGAATCCCTCGCGAGAGATCTCGAAGTAGAGGCCATCTTTGTTTACAAATGGCGCGCGCATCCGAGTATAAGTGTATGTCGTTGATACTTGTCCAGTAGAGGTTGTAGTTGTATAAGTATCGAGCAAGATTTGCCACTCACCGTGTTTGTAAATGAGCACATCCTTGCCCCAAAAGCCACCTTCAATAAACTCACCGCCTATATCTGTAGCAATCTGCGTCCAGATTTCGTCCTTGGAAGGGCCGAAAGCAGATCTGAGAATACCCATTTTTTCCTCCGTAGTTGTAATGCTTGATAATCCTCATAAATAGCCAATCGCGTCCGCGATTTATTTTAATTGTTTCTCTATCCAATCCATCCACTTTACAAGCTGTGACAGGTATCTTGATACCCTCTCGTTTGAAGAGCGTGTGAGGTGGATATACAATTCCTGGGTCTCATCAAAGAAGTCAGTCCACTGTGGATATGACGCCTTTAGCACTGGTATTGTGTCAACACCTTTAAACGAACGAAAGCGTCCTTGTGCCATCAAGAGACAAGCCCCGCCTAATACGCCAAGACGCGCTAACTTGCGGAGTCTTTGTCGCGTCTCATTGGAAAGAGAAAAGTCAGTTGTATTTTCCTTTTTTAATCCCGCTGCATATCGAGTAAGATCCAAAGCTGGCTGAAAATATTCTTTCACCCACGATGGGGTGAAAGTCGGCAATTCGAACTCTCCTGTAAGATCACTTCCCCAAACGAGCGTGGCATCATAATGTAAACGAAATCCAAGTGCTTGATGTCGTGACCGCAGGTCTTTATTCGCCCCTGGTTGTCTGCTCTGCAAGACATCATCGATTGAACGTGGTGGGCAGAGTCCACGCGCACGAGGAAACTCGCGATCAAGTCTTTCCTGCGTTTCTCTGCACCATTGGTGGTCAGTTTTTCTCAACGGCCCCCTGATGAAGGGATGCAGGTCAAGATCGGAAATACCTTGTATGGCTTCATTTCTGTGAACACTACCCCATACGTAGATTGAAATTAGTCTCTCTGCAAAGTGTGCATGGTACTCCAAAATATGGTGCTGAATAAGTTGCACGAAGTATTGGTCGTCGAATAGATGTAAATTTTTGTATTTATCGGAGGTGTTCAGTTCCATAAAGCGGCTGCCTTTAGATCTAATAGAAGATAGAATGGGTGAAACAATTTAGACTACAAATATATGGAAATCAAGTTTTCAATAGAGATGAGGAAACGCCGGATCAGAGATACATGTCTAATAATTCAGGACTGAGGGGAGGGAACCAATCCACCAGAGAGAAAAAAATGACCAGATACACACATAAATCGCCTGTTTCTATTGATCGGAGGGATTTTATTCACCTGGCTGGTCTTGGCACAATGGGTGCGCTCGTTTTGGGGCTGGATGTTCCTGTTGTCGCACAAAAACAACCTAATTTTATTTTTATGGTTTCTGACGATCAGGGGTGGGACGGGCTTTCAGTTCAGATGCACGATGCGATCGGAGGTTCCAAGAGTGACTTTTATCAGCCGCCCAATCTCGAGAAATTAGCACAGGAGGGCATGCGCCTTTCGGCTGCTTATGCTCCTTCTGCCGTCTGTTCGCCAACGCGATGCAGCCTTCAAACAGGCAAGAGTCCGGCACAGAACCGCTGGACAAAGGCATCCCCTATCCTGACCGCCGCAGATGGCCGTAAACTTATCCCACCGATGCATGGCAGAAATCTCTCCAGTGGTGAGATGACA
>JAGWBW010000389.1 GCA_021295695.1 Candidatus Latescibacterota bacterium | reverse complement strand
AGAAATCAGGGCTGCGCGAGAGGATGGCGTCGAGTTTTGGGGATGTTTTGTCGCGGTTGTATTTGATGATTTCGATCATTTTATTGCATTTATCCATCTGGATAGATCGGCCTCTAATTTGGGGTCCAGTTCCAGTGCCCTTTGAAAGTGGTACAGAGCTTTTGGCTGGTCGTTCAAGAATCGGGCCGTGATTTTCCCTATAGTGGCGTGTACATCGGCTTGTTTATCGGCTAACTGTAGCGATTGTTCGAAATACCCTGCCGCCTGTTTGTAGTCTTCTCTCTGGAGAGCAATATTTGCCAGGAAATTATAAGCCATAGGAAGTGGGTGAATTTGGGTTGAAAACAAGAGGACTTTCGCGGCCTCTTTCTTTTCCTGGCGGTTGTATAGATGGCTGGCGAGAACGATATACAGATTGGCTGCTTCGACTGCCTTATCTGGGACGATTTGCCGAGTTCCTTTCTCGAGTACGGACAAGGATAGATCGGTCAGGCCCAATCCCAATAAACTCTGCCCGCTTCCCCAGAGCAGCCAATGCGAACTCAGACTGCGTGCAACCGCTGTCCAGTATGACCGGGATAGTTCCCCGGCCTCTTCCCCCCGTTGCTTGTGTATTTCTGACGCAATGAGATAGGCAATTTTCGATTGGGGAAATTGCGCTATCGCCCGTCTGCCCGCCAGCAGACTTTGATCGAGATCTCCTGTCTGAAGGGCGGAGCAAGCTGTCTCCAACAGAGAATCGACACAATGGGGATTTGTCAATGACTGTTTCTGCAGGTTTGCCATGCCCTTCTGATAGGCGGCATCATCCTTTTTTTTAAAGATCATGACAGTTGGGTGATCAAAGCCTACAAACGTCGGTTCACTGCCGTCATCTTTGAACGCTATGCTACCCAGAGAGGGATAGTGTCTGAAGCGCTGGACCAGATCAAAACCCAACTCGCCATCTACCAATGCCCGGTAAAAAGCCGCACCCCCCGGGACCAGTTCGGGGGCGGCAATGAATTGTTGGTAGCGGTTGATGTCTGTTATGGCTATATAATCCAGGGGGCGTAGCTGATCCTGTGCAAAAATGAACTCTGCTTTACAGGTCGCGAATCCACGTAAGAAAAAGAGTGCTCCCATCCTGATTGGACGAACGGAATATTGCTCTGAATTGATCATTCCGCGCATAGAGAACCCACCCCTTTCGACACCGATCCGGCTGTTGGCGGGGATGTGTTTGTCTATCCAGCGTATAGGCTGGCAAAAGCAACGCCGTAAATGGTGCTGTACATAAATATGGCGGCGCAAATCCCAATGGCCAATTTTCGCGCCCGGGCAAATTGTGGGGATCGGATGAACCAGACGCAAAAATCCGCCGACAAAAGAGCCAAAAAGGGCAGCATAGGCAGGAGGTACCTTATGGGCTTGGCCTGCAAGCCGCCGATTACGTAAAAATAGATCCCGATCCAGAGCAAGATCAGTCCTTTTTGGTGATCTATTTTCCAGAGACTATATGATAATCCAAAGACGAAGAGGATGGTAAGCGGCCAACCCACCCCCAGAGGCCACAGATGGCTCCAGTGATGCAGATATGGGATCGTGTGGATATCCACCAGGCTCCAGATGGTGAGGAATTCTCCTCGCGCCCAGTCCATCGCAAAACCCAGACCGTAAGGGTTTGTGTCCTGAAAAGTCAGATCATAGTCCAATAGAAAAGGCTGGAGCGCAAGCAGACACAACACCGCTGATAGACCCGCCAGCCAAATAGGGGGTGTCAGGATTGCCTTTAATTGCCGCTGATGAGCCATGTGACCGACCAGCAATATAAATCCCGCTGATAAGCCTATCAGGCGAATGGCGGCACTGAGTCCGATCAATATGCCCGTCAATACATACCACCGCCAATCGGGCTGTTCCAGCGTTCTTAAAAGGACATACACGGTGGCCAGAATCAGCAGTGTGAACAATCCATCTACGGTGTAGAAATGGGCGAGTTGGATTGCTATTGGGGCTACGGCTACGACGCAAACAGCGAGCAGACCTGTCTGGTCACTGAACCATCGGGTACCCAATAACCAGACCAGGTACAGCGTCAGACAAGAAGCCAAAACCGCCAGGATACGAGCGGTGAAATATACATATCGGACCCTATCGGGTGAGTTCTGATTCTTAAAGTCCTGGCCGAAAATAATGCTGTTAAATTCCAGTACACCTCGCAAAAAATAGATGGGCAGCATACCATAGCTGGTGATCTTGGGGGCGAGGGGGTCAATGGGGTCTAAAGCGGCCTGGATGAGGGCAGTTTCATCGGGGTGGAAATGGTAAAACGCCCTCTCAGATTGGCCTGATTCGTCCAGTACAAACGAACTGTCCCCTCTGGTCAATCCCACAAAGCGCAGCGAACAGCCCAATATGATGCATAATATTACACAGTAAGAAAATTTGATCTGTTCTCTGATCCCACGCATGGGTTCGCTTTCAAAAAGATGCTTTTGTTAATAAATCACTTTATTCAAAGGATACTCTATAATCCCCTCAGCACCTGCTTTTTTGAGTTTTGGGATGAGGTCGCGCACGACGCGCTCATCGACGATGACTTCGATTGCAACCCAGTTT
>JAGWBW010000388.1:1256-2631 GCA_021295695.1 Candidatus Latescibacterota bacterium | reverse complement strand
ACTACAGCGATCCGCTCTTTCTCAAAACCAATCAGGCATTTCACATTCAGGTAACGGGGTCTTCTGCAGACCGCGATATTTTTCGCGATCCAGACCCCAATATCAGGGGGCGCTACGATCTCGAACGCATCGGATTTGCCATGGGCATTGGTCAGCCCTCTCCTTTGCGCGCCTACCATTTTGTCTTAAAATACGCTTTCGAAGCCATACAAATCGGCGATTTTCAACACCCCTCCATCCCCACGGACGGTGGGGTCTTCGCCAATGAAATTAAAGCTGCCGTAGGGCGGGAAAACCTCTCCACAATTTCTTTTAATCTGTTCAAACATCCCGTGAGCGCTGCCTGGGGACAAGGTACGGATTTTAACGCCCGACTCACACTGTCGTCCAGACTTCTGGGATCGGTAACAAATTATATCAAACTTCGCACAGAACTCTATCGGCACCAGCAACTTATCTCAGGACACATCCTCTCACTCGGCATCAAAACAGGGGGTGTCTGGGGAAATCCACCCTTTTACGAACGCTTTTATCTCGATGGGGATAATCAACTCAGAGGTATAGAACGCCGCGTTATTGGGCCAGAAGGCGGCACTCTGTTTTTTGCGGCTGAAGCCCTCTATGCCATCGATCTCAAAACTCTGGGGCGGGTATATGCCTTTGCCGAAAGTGGCGGTGTACATCGCTCTGTAAACGACAAAAATCGGCGAGATGCCGACTTTGCCTTTGGCGTAGGTCTGCTGCTCTTTAACCGCGTCGATATCAGCTTGGGAATCAGCACGGGAACACTCATCGTAAAATCACATCGTTTTGCTGGCGTCAAAATTGGTCTGTGAGGAATAGATGGCTCGATTCTTCAACATCCAGACGCTCACATTTTGCTTGCTTGTCAGCGTGCAACCCTTACTTGCACAGCACATACCGCAAGACAGTCTTTATATTTATGTACAATCCGATACTCTGCGCCTCGATGCAACCATCAATTCTCTCTTTTCCAAACGGGCTATTGATGCCATTGAAACGGGTATGACGACATCTATCATCGTGCAATTTCGCCTGCGGACAGGTCGTGGAGATAATCTGGGATTGCGCAGCCTGCTCAGGCGTTTGGAACACGACATCTGGGAAGGGCAATATCGCCTCATCCGGCAATCAGCACGACCAGACACACAGATCACGTCTCATTTTGAAGATATTCGACGCGCATGTTCTGAACTTCAGGGAATCACACTGACTCAGCTTCCCCTGCCCGATGACCCTATCACTTTGCAGGTGCGGATAGACGTAAACCCGATCTCACCCGAGCAACGAGAACGCACGCGACAATGGCTCAAGATAATCGAAAAAGGTAGCTATCTCGAATTTTTCTTTACTC
>JAGWBW010000388.1:0-924 GCA_021295695.1 Candidatus Latescibacterota bacterium | reverse complement strand
GCCGCGTTTGCAGATGCCGGTCTCGACAATCTAACCCTGCGTGTTTCGCCTATCGAACAAATCGATACAGACCTTTCGCAAGGTCCCGTGGTCTCCAAAGTAGAAAACGATCAACTTCAACTGGTACTCGTACTTCCCGATTCGCAACGAGCACTAACTGCTCTGCTTTCTCTCGAGGCGCTCATAGATGTTAAAAATGCCGTACAGACGTACAAACATATTGAAATGGAGGAAGACGATCTGCTCACTGCATTTCTACTCGCCTTTCTCGTCGCCGCCGCAGGCGTTGTCCTTCTGGCTTCTGTGATTGGCGTTCGCATCGGCTTTGAGATAACGCGCCCGCTTAATGCACTACTTAAAGGCACGCGAGAAATGGCACGCGATAACCTGCAATACCGCATTCCCAGGGACAGAGATGACGAGATCGGCCTACTTATCGAATCCTTTAACCAGATGGCGCAAGACCTTGTAGAAAACAGACGCAAAAGACTCGAAGCCGAGCAAATTGCAGCCTGGCGAGAAATTGCGCGGCGCCTGGCTCACGAAATAAAAAATCCGTTAACGCCCATTCAACTTGCCGTACAGCAAATGCGCGACAAATATTCTGGCAATGATCCCGCATATCAACAATTTGTAACCAACTGCACGGAAATCGTCACCGAAGAAGTCGAAAATCTCAGATCTCTGGTTCAAGAATTTGCCAACTTTGCCCGCATGCCCTCTCTCTCACTATCTCTCAGCGACCTCAATGAGTGTGTACACAATGTCGTTCGCCTCTACCCGGATGCCCGCATTCACCTCGACCTGGAGGAAAATCAGCCCGCGCTTGAACTCGACGCCGAGCAAATGCGTCGGGTGCTGATTAATCTGATAGAAAATGGTCTTGACGCCTCTGGCAAAAACGGCGAGATCGAGATTCGCACG
>JAGWBW010000112.1 GCA_021295695.1 Candidatus Latescibacterota bacterium | reverse complement strand
GATGCTTCGTCAGCCTATCGGCTTCCTCAGCATGACAGGGTGTATAGCGTATTTATTTTTAAAGTCACACATCGCGTAGGTTTTGCTTATCATCAATCAATCCTATTAACAGTGCCGTCATCGCGGCAAGTTTTTAGCCGCGATCCAGAGGTTTTTCTTGTCATTTTTTTAAAGACCAGTGGGCTCTATAAATCAAAATATTTGTCCTGTTACATATTTTAACAAACTTTTCGTTGACAAGGTTGTTTTAACTCTTTTATTTCTATTCGCTTACGCTTTAATATGATATTTTAGGAATTCTTATTTTGAGCGTTACATCCGATAAGTTTTTTAAATACATATTTTTCGTAAAACATTGTTTTAGAATGAGATATATATATTTAGAATTGAAGTATATATAATTTCGGGTCTGTTGAGCTTATTTTTTGCACGCAAAAACACAAGACAATCTCGATTTTCAACAGCTTTTTGTGTGCTTTATAAATCGCTTGTTTTGCCTTTTATTTGGCGTTATAATGTTCCCTCTTTTTTGCTCACCCCAAACCGAAGGAGGCACTTTTGAAAAGATTTTTAGTTTTATACGCCGGGGTTTTCTTATTTGCTGTATCTTCCGCCGATGCCCGCGATGCGGACCTGTGGGCTATTGGCGGGTTGGTGAACTATCACCAGCCAACGGGTTCTTTGAGCGGCTGGTATGCTGGTGATTTGAAGTACGGCTTGAATGTGAGTTATGTGGTTTCTCCGCGTTTGACCACAGAGGTGGAGTATCACTACTCGAAGTTTCGCAATTCAAATCTTCCCGGGCGCACGTTCGAATATAGAGGTCGTCAGGTCTCAAGTCCCGATGCGGATTCTGAGATGACCTGGAATAGTGTGGCATCGAACTGGCTGTGGTTTTTCCGGGAAAATGCCGAGACAATGTCCGAACGGAAGTGGTCGCCTTATCTGGGTTTGGGCCTGGGTTTTTACGATTATAGCCACAAGGTGAAGCATGGCTTGATTATCCCAACCAATCCCAATATTCCCAATGAGGTGAGTGACGGACGCGTGCAAGTTCTGCTGGTGTATCCCGGCAGTCCGGACTTAGATGCTTCGACTATGACCGAAGCGCAAAAGAAAAGCATTGGTCTGGTTGTCAATGGCCAGGTGTTATTATATGGGAAGGAACCCACAGAGGATACGCGGACAGCGTGGACGATTCCCGTGAGTGCTGGTTTTGAGGGATCGCTGGGTTCTTCTTATGGGCTTGATTTTCGCGTGCGCTACAATCTCATCTTTGGCGAGATCAATCCATTGACCGCCTGGGGAATGAATAAGGCATTTCCAATAGGGACAGTGGATGCTGGCGTGAGTTTTAAATATTATTTCGAGTAAAAGAGATTCAGTTCTCCAATATGGGGAACTGGGCTATCACTCACCATTTTTTATGGAGGGTCGTAAATGAGCAAGCGACTATTGTGTTGTCTGGGTCTGCTGGTCGCCCTGGTGATCAGCACCGGGTTGGCAGAAGCGGGCACAACGGGTAAAATCAGTGGACGGGTCACTGAGACTACAGGTGATCCACTGCCCGGTGCCAATGTGGTGATCGATATCGATGGCGTGAAACGCGCCGGGATCACCGATGAGAACGGCGAATACTTCATCATTAATATCCCGCCGGGAACCTATGATATTGAAACGGTGATGATGGGGTATTCAAAGTCTGTTCGCACGGGTGTGGTGGTCAATGTTGACCATACCACGACGGTGAGCTTCGAGATGCAGGAGGAAGCGCTTCAATTGGGCGAGATGATCGTCGTTGCCGAGCGTCCGGCAGTGGAGCACGACAAGACGGAGAGTAAGTCCGTTATTACGGCAGAAGAGATCGAGTCTTTGCCAATTATTCGCGAGATGTCGGACTTTGTAGAGTTGCAGGCAGGCGTGACCCCCGACGAAGAGGAGAGTGTTCGCGGTGGCAACTTCTGGGAGACGGCGTATATGGTCGATGCGCGTGCCGGATTTACGCGTTTTCAAGGCGTGAACACGAGTGCCGTGCAAGAACTGACGGTGTTGAGTGGTGGGATGAACGCGGAGTATGGCAATGCGGGTTCAGTCGTTTCGGTGGTGACCAAAGAAGGCGGTCAGAGGTACACGGGTAGGGGCGAATATCGCATTACGCCTCCTGGACAAAAGCACTGGGGCAATAATGTGTATGAATCGCCCGTGCATCGCGGCAGGATGCAGTGGGGCAATTCCGAGTGGGAAAACTTGCAAGCGTGGTATCCCGGTCCCGATGGGACATTGGGGCACGACAATCAGACGGGAGAGATAACTGATTCTCAGTTTGCCGCCGACGATGTTCAGCGCAAGGTTCACGTGCGTCAGGATTACACGGGCGTGTGGGGCGGTCGCGGCGAAGCAATGCTGGGCGGTCCGATTATGAGAAGAATTGGCTTCACGCTGACGTCTTCAATGAATCGCAGTCCGTCGTCTTTTCCCGCGCCCACGGCGGTATCACTGCCCAACAACCGCACGAATTTCAAGCTGACGTATCGCCCAGGTAATAACATCAGATTTAACTATGGATCTCTGTTCAATCAGCGTTCTCGGTATAACGCGGGCGTTATTCGGCGCATTGAACAGGGTTCGCGCAAGAATATGAACTCTTCTGGCCGCAACCTCTTTGTGCCGACCGAATACTCGGGGGCGGGCAAGCGGCGCACGCGCGATTTTCTAAATTACGTGACTTTGACTCACACGCTGTCAGCACGCACCTTTTACGAAATTCGATTCTCGTATTCCCGCACATCTGAAGTGAATACGGAAGTGCCGGTCAATACAGATCAGCCCTATGTCGAGCCGGGTATTGGCGGTGACTCTGGCTGGTTCTACATTGGCCGCCCGGTGGTGAACTGGACAAATTCAAAGCGCGACCGCTATCAGCTCAAGGTCGATTATTCCAGCCAGGTAACCAAGGGGCACTTCATCAAAACCGGTATTGACTTTTTATTTTACGACAACTGGGGTTTCACCCGCAACAAAAACGACTTCAGGGGCCTGGTTGAGCAGTTTTACAGCCAGTTCAACAATCCCGAGGTCGGCGTGGTGCCGCGTCAGTATGCCGTGTATTTCCAGGACAAAATGGAGTTTGAGGGCATTGTGGTGAATATGGGTTTGCGCGGCTTGCGCTGGAGCCCGAATACCGAAATGCCACAGGCAGAACATTTTATTCCGTTTTACAGATATCACGATCCGACAAAGGTCGAGAATATTCCGACCTATCGCCCGCAAGCAATCCATGTGCTGTCGCCGCGCGTGGGTGTATCGCATCCGATTACGGAGAGTAGTGCGATGCACTTCACCTTTGGCAAGTTTGAACAAATTGAACAATTCTGGTGGATTTTTTCTCACAGTTACCGCACCGAAGAGGAGTTTCTGGATTTGAACCAGAATGGGCGGATCGATGAGTCTGAGATAAACAACTCACTGGATGTTGTGGATGCGGGGCAGTGGGGATGGCCGAAGATCAAACCGCTGGTGACCACGAGTTTTGAAGTGGGTGCAGACTGGAATTTCATCACGGATTACACGGCGGGTTTGACGGCGTATTACAAGCAACAGGTCTTCCGCCGCAGCGGTGGTGCTTACGGGATTCAGGAGCAGGGTTTGCAGCACAACCGAACCGTGCGAGCATCGGGACAGACGAATAACCGCGACACGCGCGGCTTTGAGTTGTCGCTCAAAAAGAAATTCAACTACATGACGGCGTTCACGATTGCCTACAATGTGCAGTGGGTTGAAAATGGCAACTCGGGCGTCCGCGGCAATCACTATATCTCTCCAGACAGACTGGCGACCAAGAATCCGTCGAACTTTGGGAACTATGCTGGCTATATCGACAACGATGGCAATTATTTGTCGCATTACTGGTACGAGTGGACACACGATTCCAATGGCGACGGCGATTTTGTTGGCGAAGGTGTTGCTGGTCTCGGTATCGTCAATGGCAGCGATACGGGGGAAGAGTTCCCGCGTCCCATGGACGGTCTTACGCGTTTTCAGCGGGGACAGGCTTTTGGCAACCAGGCGCGCAACCGGGTTGAGCTACTCGAATCGGGGTCAGGAGTGAATAACTGGTCATTGGATGAAGCAGGCAGCCTGATCAACTGGGACGGCAAAGGTGCTGCAACCTGGTTACAGCGCAACAACCAGTCTCAGGAGTTTCGTCCCGCCAACCTGAACCGCACCAACTTTGGCACGGTGACCTTTATGTTTTCGTCGCCCAGCAAGTTTGGTCCGCGGTTTGTGGGTTTCCACCCATTTGAAAATCTGCGTCTGAATGCGGTGTATCGCCTGTTCACGGGTCGCAGGTTTTTCTATTCTCCGCCGGGAAGAGGCGGCGAAGGCTTCTACAATGGCCCGATTCACACGCGCACAGATATCAACTTTGAGAAGACATTTCAGTTCAACAGGCGCGCGAGCGTGACGGCTTTCTTCGAAGCCTTTAATTTGTTCAACCAGAAAGATCCGCACATCAGCTATCGCGTGGATAATCAGCTGGTGGAAGTGGGTGCCGAATACGTGGAATGGGGTGTGATTTACACGCCATTGCCGGACAACCCCGAATATATTGAATATGGCGATGTAGGTGATTATCTGCGCCAACAGGATTCACCTCGCGAGTTCCACTTTGGTTTGAGAATGAAATTTTAGAGCTCAACTTTCAGCGGTCAGCAGTCAGCGTAAAAGCCGATTGCTGACCGCTATTCAATAAGGAGTTAGCTTATGCAACGGACATTCAAAAGATTTACGCGGGTGTTGCTCGCCTTTGTGGTGCTGTGGGGTGCATCGGAATTGTATATGGTGATCGATGCCGACGCACAGCAGCGCACGCGCCGGCGCACGACCAACCGCGCAAGACTCTGGTTGTCGATGCGCAATAATGGCACACTGGGGCATTCGCTGGATGGTGGCAGCACCTTTGGCGTCGAAGTGGGCATGTCTTATCCTGGACGGTGGACTTCGACCTATCGGGCGGGCATTGTGAACCGCGTCAATCGGCCGGACAATTCGCGTGGCAATGGCGTGTGGGTGATGGCGCGCACAGATGATGGACGCAAGTTTGTATCTCAGGGAGGTCCTCGCCAGCCATCCGCGGATATTTTCCCGATCCAGCACAATCCGCGCAATAATGTCGAAAGCATTGCATCGATCTGGCGGTCTGTGTGGCGATCTGGTGCTCGTCCTTTTAACTTGTTCAATTACGGACAGAATGCCGCGCTTTACTGGCCCCGCATGAGAAATATGAAGATCACTCACAATTTTGTGAATGGCGAGCCTGTGGAATACCAGTATGCTGTCAGCACCTATGGTGGTCTGGGACAACGCGGTTTTCCACCTGGTCCCGACAACGTGGAGCCGATGGATTATTACAACTGGGGCTATGGGTTTTATCCCCTGAACAAAGAGGCGTTCAAGCAGATGCTGGTGTCTTCTTATAAAACGCCTCGCGCCGGGTTGAATCAGATGCGGTCAAATGGCGTCAAGCCCAATGATCCGCGTTTGTCGCCCGAGTTATTCGGTGAGAATCTGCTGGTGACGGGCTGGTCCCAGGCTTCGGGCATTACGGTGAAGCGACAGGTCCATGCGTATTCCACACCCGGTACTGATAACGACGTGATGATCCCCGTGCCAACTCCCAAAGGCAAGCAGTCTTCGATTATGACCACGGGGAATTACGATGACTTTTTGATCACGGAGATGGAGTTCTGGAATAATGGCGATACAGATGGCGATGGCAAGGCAAATGCCGGATATCCCAAACAACTCGACGAAGTCTATATCGTGGTCAAGAACGCATTTGTCCCCAGCAGGACCGGTGCTGAGTGGGTGCCGGCTGGTGGATCGAACTCGAATGCTTGGAATCTCGTTCAGCCCTCCACGCAGGACGATTATTGGCGCTACACACAGGCGGAAAATTACGATCATCCGGAATATGCCTACAACTACAAGGGCGCGCCCATGCATCTGACTTATGCGTATGATGGCGATGCTGTTGCCCGCCTGTGGAATGACTACGGAGAACCTTATACCCGATCCCGCGCACAGCATCAGTACGTGTCAACATCTAATGTTCTGGATGGCACCTTGCTTTCTCCGCAGTATATCGGGATGATGCCGATTGCGACGGGTACGTCTGACCATCCCTTCAATGCACTGGATAGAAAAGGCGGTTATGTGACGCCTCAGGGTCCACAGCCGCACACTGTGCTCAGGTGGCGCATGTATTCTTCGGCTCTGGGCGATGATCCCCATGGCGGTACGCACGGCGAGAATCAATTGTTTGACATCTACAGCGATGCCGCTGGTGTGCTCGGGGAAAATGATACAGACCGCATGGTGCAGAGCCACGACAATGACGAACTGGGTGCGTGGATTGATGCACAGGTTTACGGTCCTTATACCCTGGGTCCCGGCGACAAGGCCAAAGTGGTGATCACCTATGTGGGGGGTATGGCGGCCAATTCGGCAAAATACCGCATGGATACCGCGAATTATGCGCGTCCCTACGAGTGGAACTGGCAGCAGCAGAGCCTGGTCAACGAATTGGAACTGGGTCTGGAAGCGATTTATGCAAATGGCAATGAAGCGCAAAAGCTGTATGATCTGGGCTTTGACGGGCTTAACCAGCCGCCTGATGTGAAGGTCAATGCGCTGACGAATCTGGAAGGAAATATCGAACTGGATTGGTCGGGTATTGCCGATACGGCGATTGATCCGGATCTGGGTCGTCCCGATGTGCTGGGTTATCGTATCTATCGCTCTGATTTTATGCGCGCTGGTCCGTGGAAATTGCTGGCGACGATCCCCAAAGCTGTGGGACCCGAAGGCGAACGCCAGTTGTCCTCAGATGCGCCCCCGGGTGCTGCTTTTATCAATCAGCCCTGGGCAGAAGGTCTGGAGGAGCCCGCCGAAGCCGAGGTTGATGGTCCTTTCCGCTGGGGTACCTATCAGTTTATTGATCCAGAACCCGATCTCGGCTTTATTTATCACTATTCGGTACGCGCTTATGATGAGCAGGGCTTGGAAACCGGGTATTCGGATGAGCGCAATCAGTATCGGCACTCTCCCAATGGCATTGTGCCGCGTTTGACCTCTGCCTTGCTCAGCCATGAAAATGAAACCATGTCGCTGCCGATCAGGGTGGTGCCCAATCCCTGGGTACAGGGCAGGGATGAGCACAGCTATGGCGCGCCTCGCATCCGGTGGATCAATGTGCCGAGCAGGTGTACGCTGTACATTTACACGCTAACGGGCGATCTGGCTTGGCGTGACACCTTTGATACGCTCGATCCGCAGCGGGGGCGCCCTGTGCCACGCGGTGAGATCGAATGGGATACGCACACGGTGGGCTTGAATGCCAATACGCGCGGTCGTCTCAATGCCGGTACGTATATCTGGGCGATTGAGTCTCACCATCCCGAAAGTATGGGTCAGATCCAGAAGGGTCTGTTTGTGATTGTCAATTGATCATTGGTCATTATTGAGGAGCAAATTATGAAACATTTGATCTGGATAGCAGCTATCGCGCTTTTTCTTAGCCCTCAAAGTGCCATGGCCCAGCAAGAGACAAGCCTTGCGGATCTGCCACCCATATTGACAGAAGGGCATTATCGCTCGGAAGGCGATAGGGGCAACCGCATTGCACGCAGTGGCTTCGCGCTTTTGAAGGTGTCTGCATCTGCGCGCCTGGCTGGCATGGCCGATGCCAATGTGGGCACGTCGCGAGATATTCACTCGATATTCCAGAATGCAGCCGGGCTGGTGCATATCGACAATATGGCATATCTGGCCTCTTATAACGAGTGGCTGGTGGGCACCAAGATGGGGGCTGCGGGTTTTGCCTATCGCATTCCCGTGGGCGTTGTGGGTATCGCTTTTCGTACGTTTACCTATCCCGATGTGGAAGAGACCACGCCTTTGCAACCCAATGGCACGGGGCGGAACATCAAGCTCGGCGATTTTTCGGTTGCAGCGTCTTTTGCCAAGCAACTGACCGATAAGTTTTCTCTCGGTTTTCGCCTGCGCTATGTGCGGTCTCAGATTCACATCGTCAATGTGAGTTCCACGACATTTGATGTTGGCACGATCTTTTACACGGGTTTCAGGAGTCTGCGGGTGGGCATGACCATGAGCAACCTGGGTGGGAATAAGGAAGTGCTGACAGAGGATTATCGCCTGCCGTTTTACTACAATCTGGCTGTTGCGATGGAATTGCTGGGTAAGCAGGGGGATCCGCTTTATCTGACGACTGCTTATGAGCATGTGTTTTTCCGCGACTATGGTGAGCGCGATCACATTGGCGGTGAGTTGTGGATACAAAATCTGCTGGCACTTCGCGCTGGTTATAAGTTCAGATACGATGTGGAGAGCTGGAGCGTGGGGGCGGGTATAAATCTCAATGTGAGCGAAGAGCGCAAGATAAGTGTGGATGTTTCGTATAGCGATATCGGCGGTGCAATTAAAGAGCGACCGCTGCGTTTGACGCTTTCGGGGACGTTCTAGTAGGGGACGGCCTCTGTGCCGTCCCGACGTTTGTAGGGGCGACCCTCCTGTGGTCGCCCGCTACCTGCTGACAGGAGGAATCACAAAATGCGTAAGTTTTTATTGATTTGTCTGATTGGTGTGTTGGGTACAACGGGATGTACTCGAGATATTCCGGTTGAGCCTGCCGAGGAGTGGCGCGGCAGCTATCGGCTGATTTCTGGGACGAATGGGGGCAGTGCCATAGATGTCGCCGATCCGCCTCAGGGTACGCCACGGCATATCATTTTTACGGCGGCGGCATCGGATTATGGCACGGTGGTATTTGTGTACAATCCACCGCTTGCAGCACCGCCGATGGCGTCTGTGACGTATGAAAAAACCGTGCGGCATTATTGGCGTACATCACAGGCTTCGCGCGATGAACTCCGCGTTGAATATGCTGCCAATAATCGAGAGCGTTCCAGGCTGGCACTCGGTGCGTTTTATATTTGGCAGAGCGGTCCCTGGATGCCAGTGGCCGGTGAACTTCCCAACGATATACGCAATGCCTACACGAGTCCGTTTCCGCTGAATGAGGCGTCTGATGCATTGAACGAGCCAAATAGGCTATTGCGCTTGCTGCCCGGGGCTGAGGAGGATAGCCGTGTGAGGGTGCTGGGTAATGGGCGCGTTCGCATTACCATCCCAAACTCGGACAGGCCAGACAACCGGTCGTTTCAAAACCGCAACAACCGAACAGCCATCTGTTTCCAGAGTCCATGGCCCTGGGAAGATCCTCGCCCCCATCGCATGTTTATGTTGGTGGAGGACGGTAATGGTGTACGCTATGGGGTTTATGCCCCTCCTGCTGATGTGGTTGCAGAATTGGATACCCATGACCCGCCGTATTCCGGCACATGGCCGTTGCAAGATGCTCACCTCAATGGCACGTGGATGGATTCCGAAGCGCCATTCCCGAGTATTCCGGCTGCACTGGATGTGAAGTGGGTACCTGTTCTGGAGCGGCGTAGCCCTCGCCACCGTGCACCATCTGGCCATGTGCATGCCGATGGCGTGGTGGATCCTTTGATCGAGAATGGCGTGACCATAGAGCAGGGTCTGGTGGAAATCACATTTGCCAGGCCGCTCGATTTTTCCACGCACGCCGATGAAGCCCGGTTTTTCAACAGGCGTGCGGGATATGTGGTTCAGAATGGCACGCCCGTGCTCAATGGCAATTTGCGGGGTGGTTCACAAGATGGCTCGAGCCTGACTTATGTGACGGCGTCCGATGTGGATTTCAGCAAAGAGGGTGATATTTTGACCGTGAATCTGATACAGGGCGGCGCGTCTTATATCCTGCAGTACAGGCAAGCCCCACTGAATCCCCAGCAACTGGAAGGCTTTGGGGTTGACTCGACTGTTGTTAAGCCCGTTCCGTCAGATTTGTTCGATCAGGGGTAAACCCAATTATTGTTAAGCCCGTTTTGTTCTAAAAATGTAAAAGAATGTAAAATGTATTGCTCCATTAGGTATTATGATATACTTTATAGGAAAGTATTCACAGATGCCATTCCCTTTGGGGAATTTTCAAGGAGGTTTGCAATGAGATTGCGCTTTGCACTCGCTGTTTTGTGTTGCGGTGCGCTGCTTGCGGTAGTTCCGGCGGAGGCCGGGTTGAAACTGCCCTACAAAGCGGAAGGGCTGAGTAAAGAGCAGGCTGCAGCGTATCTTTTGGA
>JAGWBW010000111.1 GCA_021295695.1 Candidatus Latescibacterota bacterium | reverse complement strand
AGCGAAGCAAAGGATAGAAAGAATCTGGCACCTGGTTTCTATCCTCTCTTTATTCAGGATTCTTTAGCCTGGAGAGCAATTTATCTGCTTCAGCCTTTTCTATGGGTTTTCTATTGACTTCGGAGACCAGTTTGATCGCAGTCAAGGCAGGAGAATAGCCCCCTCTCAATTCTGCGGATTTGCGAAAACTTTCAAGAGATTCACTGACTTCTCCCATAGAAAACTGGACAACCCCGAGCCAATAGTAAATCATATAATTCTTGGCCCCACCATTTGGAAACAGCTTTATTGCTTTGTTGAGGTATTCACGCGCACTTTTTTTATTTCCATCAGAAAAATAACTCGAAGCAAGCACCAAATGTGCTGTTTGATATTTTCCATCTGTTAGGTTGATGGCTTTTTGAGACAATTCTTTTGCTTTCTTATACTCGTATTTTCTATCTGCTATACGTGCCAGACTCATCCATCCAACAGGATCATCTCCACGCTGTTGAATCGCCTGTTGAATCACCAGTTCAGCTTCCGTGAGTTTTCCCATTTTGATATACACATCTGCCAACAGTATTTTCAGAAAATAAGGTGTATCGAGTTTCAAAAATTGATCAAAGTAATTTGACGCTGCAACGAACTGTTCCGACTTAAAACGGCCATACCCCGCCAATAAGAGTGACAACGGATTTGCCCTATTATTTGGAATCAGAGATATGTCTTGTTCTCGTTGCCTGGGAAGCACAAGAAAGATACCGTTTCTTCCTCGCTTCCAATATTCTTGAAAGTCGGTTAGAGGGAGTTTGTGCAATTTGTGGATTGAAGGATCATTGACAATAATGACATCGCGCTGATAATCAATCCCTACAACGGTTACACTATGACTCAGGTCTGGGTCTTGATCAGCTATCAAAGCAACAGGCGGACATCCTGACTTGAGAGATTCTTCTATTTGCTCTAAATCCCAATTAAAATAGTGAATAGACAGTTCGGGAAATGCCTCTGATAGTGCGTAAAGTGCCGACAGATTATCCTCAAGCTGGTCTTCTAACGTCAACCAATCTTCGGCCTGATTTTCAGTCCCGTCCCAATATCTCATCACGGATAAAACTGAGGCTTTAAGGCAAGTGACACCTCGCCCTTGAGCATAAAATGGCACATGAGAAACAAATAGACGTTCACCACCCTTGTCCTGATTCAGATTTTCAAGGGCATGAGTTGCATAATCAATATCTGTCTTAGTTGTGGCATTTTTTTTCAGCATATCAAAATAAAATTTAGAACTATCAACTTGGCTTATTTCATAAAAAGTCTCAGCTATCATGAGAAGTATATCTTTATCAGGGTGTTGCTTTTTGTTTCCGAGTTGATCAATGTAAATGCTTTGATTTAAGTAGGGGAGCGCGTTTTCAAACTTCTCCAGATAAAAGAGAGTTTCGCCTTTTCTTCGTATAGCCCGACGATTTTCCTCAACCCGATCAAGGATTGCAAGTGCTTGATCAAAAAATCCCACTTTTAAGTTTAGCGCTGCAAGCGCAATGTTATTGTGAACATCTTCAGGGCTATTCTTCAATGCGCTTTCTAATAGCTCAATCGCTTTTCGATATAATTTTAGTCCATCATAAATTGCCGCAAGATTTATTTTTATTTCTGCATTATCCGGATCAATTTCCAATCCTCTTTCACCAATTTCCCGTGCTAGTGCCCACTTCTGTTGTTTTATGTATATCGCAGAAAGATTACGATAGGCATTTGACGTGTGCAAGCCCAGGTCTATCGCTCGTTCAAGGCCTTTTGCTGCTGTCTCGTAATTATTTTGAAAAAAAGCAATAGTCCCCAGGCCGTAGTACGCCTCGGCAAATAAGCTATCGCAGTGGATAGCTTGCTGAAAATGTTCCTCCGCTAAGGTTAACCGTCTCAAATGCCCAAAACTTTTACCTATCAGCGTGTGGGCCTGGGCAGAACAAGAATCTGCTTTGAGAACCTCTCCTGCTGCCTGGACACAGCTTTGATAATCCTTATTCTCATAAAAATCCTCTGCCTGGCGCAACAACTCACTACCAGCAGAAAACCCAGGGAGTATGAGAATTGCAAGCAATAGGCATTTTGATAGACCACTCATTTCAATAACCTCGGTCTGATGTACTCAGACAATCCATTATTACAGATAAATCGGCGTGTAGGAATTATAATTCCTGAAAGAGGCCCCTCAGGTATCGATTTCTATTTTTATCCCCACTTCAATTTGTGTGGTTGTGTCTTTTGGATCAGCAACCTCGTGTAAACTACCTTCCGTCTCAAGATAGACTGGCCCTATGTTCAACTGGTGACCACGGTCAGTTTCTTCATATCCCAGAGCATCTTGAACATTTTCAACAAATCCGCCACCATTATTATTAAATGCGTCATTGAAATTTTGTTCAATAACATCCTGCGGAGTCGGTGCCCAAGTGGACCCATATTGTCCCATAAGAGAGTCAACGTAATCTGGGATAACCACACTTTCCTCTTCTTGGTCATAAGCACGAGCGATTTTACCCGTAAACTTATAGGACATAGGCCGCTTCTTCTTAAGTTTGACCATGTTAGACCTCCTTAATTTGAGTGAAAAGGCTTCTACCGAAATGATCTTCCTACACGCCGATTTTCAATTAAATGCTCGCCATCCTTTGGTAGAGGCTTGCATAGACACCTTGATTCATTAACAATTCTTCATGCTTACCCATTTCCGCAATCTGTCCTTCGTCTATCACAACAATAGTATCTGCATTTTGGATGGTAGATAGTCGGTGCGCAATAATTATGGTTGTGCGATCCTGTTGGACTTGTTTAAGTGCTTCCTGTATGTAAAATTCGGATTCAAAGTCTAAAGCAGCAGTCGGTTCATCAAGAATCAAGATAGCTGAATTCTGGAGCAAAACGCGAGCTAATGCAATACGTTGCTTTTGGCCTTCAGAAAGCTTAGCACCTTGTTCTCCTATTTGCGTATGATAGCCTTCCGGTAGAGATGAAATAAATTCGTGTATAAATGCCATCCTTGTTGATTTCTCAACATCGCCAAAAGGTATATTCCTTCCGAAAGTCAAATTTTCAAGTATGCTACCCTGAAATAAAACACTGCCTTGCAAGGCAAAACCTATGTTCTGTCGTAGGGAGTGCAGGCGAAATTGCCTGATGTCTGTGCCATCAATAGAGACATAACCAATCTGTGGATCATAAAATCGAGGAATAAGTTTGGCGAGGGTTGATTTACCAGCCCCACTTCTGCCTACTAATGCAACTGTGGAATATGCTGGTATATTTAAGCTGAGATCTCGCGCAACCCATTCTTGCCCTTCATAGGCAAAACTGATATTATGAAATTCAACTTCACCGCGTAGTTGTCCAACCTCAGGTAAGGTGGGATCATTTTTGACCTGTGGAGATAAATCATGGATTTCAAAAAAACGATTCGCATGGACAAGGGTCACTTCAATTTGAGGAATTAAATTAATCAAGCTACGGATAGGCCCATACATATATCCCACATATCCATTAAAAGCCAAATAACTGCCCAATGTTAGATTTCCTTCAAGAACTTCCGACCACCCATACCAACCATAAGCAAATGCACCAATAGCCCGGAATGTTGAGGCAATAAATGAAGATCCACCACCGAGTAAAGAAGATTTAATTTGAAGTTTGGATACATCAATAAATGAAGTCCGAAATTTTGAAAAAAATGAAGCCTCAATACCAAGTGCTTGGATAGTACGAATGCCCGAAAGGGATTCATAAGTCTGAGCTGAGAGAGTTGCAGAGGCTTCTGCTGTTTTTTGGGCAAATTGTCTAATATATTTTCGCGTCACCGAAACTAGCAACACATCGAAAGGAAGAACCACCATACTAATTAAGGCCAATCGCCAGTTGATATATAACAAAATCAGTGGAAAAATTAACAGCTTTAAGACATTCATAATTAAGGCATTAAACATAGCGATAATGCTACTTATAGAACTTCGCATATCTCCAAACCGAGATATAATATCGCCAATTTCTTTATTATCAAAAAAGCCAAAATCTAAAGATTGTACATGATGATAAAATCTGGACTGAAAATCAAAACCAAGATATATTCCCACACATTTTCTAAAATGTCCCCTTAAAAATCCGGTAAATCCAAGACCTATAGATACTGCCAATGTAATGACTAAAATTAAGACCAGAAGATCGAAATCTCTATGAGGATAAACATCGTCAATCAAGACTTTCGTTAGATATGGACCAGGGATACTGAACAACATGACAAAGATTGCAACCAGGAGTGAATAAGCCATATACTGCCAATATGGTCTGAGCATTTTCAATATTCTAAGAAATTGCAACATGTGCTATGTCCATATTCTCTAAATTGATCTTAATGCTTAAATTGTTACTGAGAGGCTATCCAAAATCTACATCCAGCAATAAAGTCCAATGTGCCTGTTATCTTTTCGGAAACATCTTCTCGTGTCCCTCTAAAACGTAAATATTGAAAACGGATTTCGCTAAAAAAATAGACTTCTCTTTTTTTATAGGCAAATTCACTACCCAACCCAAATACCCCACCAAAATGCAGCTTTGGGAATGCATCTTGATCATCTTCAGGACGCAAATGAAAGGCTCCCAGACCGACGTTTAGATATGGTCTGAACCGCCTTGCTGAAACTTTGTACCTTAATTCAATGAGAAATGAATTTAACCAACCTCCAGAATCAAAAATGCGATATTCTTGAGTATTCTGTACCTCTCTTTGAGACAGTCGAAAAAAAGAGCTATGCAAAGTCAACTCAACTGGTTCGTATCCAACAAAAAACTCACTGTTCACCACAGGTCCCTTCTGATTTTTGACGAGATTTAAAGAGGCATGACAGCTATCGAATATATCTAAAGGGCCGCAAGGATCTTTGGTCTGGTTTATCACTGGGAATGAAGGACCAAACCCAAACCCAAATCCAGTATAGATTTCTTGACAATCATTTCTGGAGGGCCAAAAGGACAAAATCAAGATTATCATAAGACGGTATTGCATACTCATCACCTAATTTTTCAGATGAAAATCTGGGAAACTCAATTTGTCTATCTTTTCAAGAAACTTTTTCCATATCAAATTATGTACATGACCTCGTTCTATAACGATCTTTCCCTCGACTGTCATCCCATAAGCTAAAGAGTATTTAATCTCTCCATTCTGAATTTCTGGATTGAGTAGCATCACTTTGACTGGATATAGAGATTTTGAAGATACGTCCAAAGAGTTTATGTTTACAGGTTGTGCTGGTATTTTTTCGACGATCCCTTGGAAGATTTTATATTCCATGTGGGGAAATGCCTCTATAAAAAGTTTTACAACCTGACCGATTTTTATTTTTGGAATATCCATTTCTGAGATATAAAGAATTGCTTGCCAATCTGTCATATCACCCAACTCCAGAATTATTTCTCCTGCTTGCACCCTATCTCCCATTCGCAAATGTAAGTCTGGAGTTAGAACAGTCCCTTCACAAGATGCCTCCAGGCGCGTTTTGCGTTGAACATTCTCTAAAAATGAAATTTCTTGGATCAATTTCTCCTGGATTTGCTTTATAGTTTGAATCTGCTGCCTTCGCGTGTCTATTTCCTTTAGCCTTAGTCTATTCTTCTCAATTTCTATCTTTGTTTTAGAGACAGAGATTTCTCTAATTCTAACAGGCATTAAGTCATCTAAGGACAGGCTGCGCTTTTTACCTTTCAAATACTCATTATACAATTGATATTCTTTGCGAAGTTGCTGAAGATGGAGGTCTGCACTCAGGCTATCCATCGTTGTACTAAGAAGCTCTGCTTCCAGAATATTTCTTTCTCCTTCAATAGATATTTCGATTTCTGAGATTCTACTGTCATTTATCGAAATTTCCCGCCTTATTTTTGTAATTTGAGCCGCAATGTCGCTATCATCCATCTCTATTAATATCTTACCGGATTTAACCTTGTCCCATTGCTGAATGTGGACTTGCTTTATTATTCCATCTATCTGTGTTTTCACTCGATGCAGAATTTTAGGCCGAACCAAGCCATTGCCATCAACGGTAATCTCCATTTCTAAATGCCAAGATAGGATTCCCACAACCAGTAGCAACAAAAAGAAAAAAGTAAGTATTAAAAGCAAAAAGTATTTTACAAACAAAAAACTCAACTTGCCAAATTCATCAATTGATGCTTTTGCATCCTGTTCTAAACTGGTCTGGGATACTGAATGCCTCTTCCGCTCATTGGATTCTGGAGAATTCATATTTAACTACGCATTATCAGTCAATAATAATCGGTTTCATAAATCAGGACTAATTCTTGCATAGGCTTCTATCAATATGAAAATAGCTTTAAAATTCGCAAATCTCCCAACTGTTCCCTCAAATTCAGTCTGTCTGGTGCCTAAAGCCATACTGGAGACATAAGATAGATTGTGATAACGGCTAAAGCCGATGGATTTCCCAGGCCAATGAACATACTACTCAATACACTCATTTCTGATTTACATTTCTTCTTCGGTACTCAGTAGGCGAAATGCCCTGTACTTTAATAAAAGCCTCATACAAACGCTTTGGTGAACGAAACCCACATTTTTCTGCAAATTCATAGATCCGCAATGATGGTTCTTCTACCAAATACTGTTGTGCCCTTGAAACTCTGATCTCCCTCAATTTTTTCGAGAACGGCTTGCCAAAATGCTTTTTGAATAGTTTACAACCGTACGATCTGGTGATTTGGAAATAGTCCATGAGGTCGTCAAATTTTAGATATGGATCACTGTAATTCTTATTCAGAAATGATTCCAACTTTGTTTTCCACGGATATCGTGAGGGCATAAGCGTTTTGACCTTCACCTAAAATTTATCTCTCATAATGGGGAACACACTTACGCTTGTCCTGGATATGCCAAAATCCGGGAATTCAGACCTTGCCCTGACCAAGATATCTATCTGAATTTTCTCCGCCGATATGCACTTCACAAAGTGTACCCCATCAACGTCCTCTATATACATTTCAGCTATGACAATATCGATCTTCTCTCTTCTTAAAATTTCAAGCCCTTCTATATCATCTGGCGCAATAAATACTTCATGAGGGCCATCAATCAGGAAGCTTATGAACGCCGACATAGTATAGGTTGCATGACCTACAATCAAATGACAATAGAACTTCGAGTAGTTATTCTTCATTTTAGTATCCTCAAATTACCAGCTTGAGATACTAACTCGCCGCTGACAGGTGACTTATCCAAGTCCTGTCGGCGGCTTTTAATTTAATTATAAGACAATCGTTTGCAGAATTGCAATTCAAAAATATTCCGCATATATGTCATTTTCCCTCATATTTCTACTTTTTCGAGAGAAAAATCGCCTATCTGTAGTCAGACCCACGCTCCCACACGCTTACTTCACACTGTTTAGTAGGTCAGTACAAACCACAATATCACTGTAGGGGACGGCACAGGGGCCGCCCTCGGTTGACAAAGAGCAGGGAATCCGATACATTTCGCATCCACAGGAGAATAAGATATGGCAAGCAGAGATCAACCAGACCGAATGGACGAGCGTCTTGATAAAGTAGAGAGTGCATGTATCGGATTGACCAAATGGCAAGCAGAGATAAATAGACAACTGAATGGAATAGACACGCGACTGGACGGAATGGATGAAACCTTAAAAATAATATTAGAACGCCTCTCTTAAACCGATTGGGTTAAAGGAGAATAAAAAAAAAGGGGTTATGCAATAATTGCATAACCCCTGTATTATTATGGTCGGAGCGACTGGATTTGAACCAGCGACCCCATCATCCCAAATCAGCATACGCAACTGTATTCAACAAAATTTCTTCTTTACCGGTAAATCGATAACCAAATGCGATTGCTGTATCGTCTATCTGAATTGAATAACATCCGTAAACTAAAAAGATAGCACAAAACATCACACATGCAGCAGCTATAACCAAAGAGAACATAAATTTCGGGCTATAAAAATAAATATAAGGAGAAACAATAATAATGAGAGACAAGATTACCGACCAGACCGTTATGGGTCTTATGGCCTCGTGATAGGCTATATTTTTTTTATTTGGCGTCATAAAAATACTCGTCAGTCTCTCTTTTTGGAGAGTTGTTCCTCGCATTTCTTTGGCTTATAAATCATCCAGTAGAATCCACTAAAGGCAAAAGCACCTGCAATGCTACTCATTGCCAAAATGAAATCACCAAGGTCCCCCGGCATAAATAACACAGTGAGGGAG
>JAGWBW010000110.1:13249-15398 GCA_021295695.1 Candidatus Latescibacterota bacterium | reverse complement strand
TTATGTACGAGGCTTCGGTCAGAGTCCCCTGCCTGCTCTCTTGGCCGCGTGCTCTACCGGCGGGTTTGCGCGTGACGACCCCGCTTGCCGGTGTTGATTTAATGCCGACCTTGCTCAATCTGGCAAATGAGACGCCACCCGATAAAATTGATGGTCGTTCTGTTGCGAATGCAATTTTGAATGGTCGGCAACCGAAACCTCAGCCCATTTTCGCAGAGATCGCCAGCCAGGAAGCCATTTATTGGGGTTCAACAGAAAGAGAGCAGTTTGCCGCGCATGTGATGAATCTCGATGGTCGCTGGAAGTATATTCGCAATCGCTTTGATATCGATGAATTGTACGATTTGGAGACAGATCCGGGCGAAATGCAAAATCTCGCACGTCTTTCTGAATACCAACCGCGTATTACGGCTATGCGCCAGCAAATCGCCGAGATGATTTGCCATACAGGTCCCGGTCCTTATGACTGGTGTTTGCAAGTGTAGGGAGCGCGGGAAAAGGAGAACTAACAATATGGGAGAATCAACAGAAATGACAGAGAACGACGCCATTCCCTTTGAGGTTTTTGCGGGTTTCGAGCGGCTTGAGGGTGTCAACCCCATTATTGCCTGCGAGCCGCCAGAGTGGGCCGCTGCCGCCCATGCATTTGTGATGGATGATACGGTTCACTATTTGTGGGGGCGGAGAAAAGAGGGCAACTATTGGGTTTTAATGCATAGCACGGCTCCGGTGAACGATCCCGCAAAGGTCGAACACGATCCGCGCAATCCCGTGCTCATGCCTTCGAGAGAGGGGTTTGACGATTATACAATCGAATATCCTTTCCCATTTTGGAATCCCGCCGACAGCAAGTTCTATGTTTATTATTTGGGGCGGCGACGAAGGCCACCGAAGCAGACGGGTCTATTGGTGGGGGATGGCGATTTTGGCAAGTGGACGCGCGTTTGTCAGACGCCTGTGATTGCCTCAGACACCGCGCACGAGCGGCAGGGTTCGTCGCATCCCTCGGTTGTGGTGGTAGATGATACCATACATATCATTTATACGGGTGAGTCGGAAGATCCGCCGACCTTATGTCACGCGACTGCGCCGACGAGCGATCCCGCAGCCGTTACCAAAGATCCCGCGAATCCCATTTTTAAGGGTAGCGGAGAAATGTGGGATAGTTGTGGTGTCCGAGAGGCTGAGATTTTTAAGGGACCACAGTATTTCCATATTTTTTACGGCGGTTCCGATGGCGAGACCTGGCGGATTGGACATGTTCGGACGCGCGATTTTCGCACTTTTGACCCCAATCCGCACAATCCAATTTTTTCTCCTTCGCCAGATCCCGATGCATGGGATTGCGATGGATTGCTAACGCCTCAGGTGATTGAAATTGACAACCGCTACTACATGGTCTATGCGGGTATGAGGGGGCGTGAGTGGCAGACGGGCATTGCGGTAACGCGCGGAATCAACGAATCAACGAATCAACGGAACGGGGTACAACTGGTTTAGGCCAGTTCATCAGCGAATCGGCGAGCAATGTAGGGGCGGTGCCCCTGTGCCCGTCCGTTAGGTAGTTGGGTGGGTTCGTCTATTCGTCTATTCGTCTATTCGTTCAATCTTTCAAAACGCGATTGGGCGTGTACTGGTTTGTGTAGTGACGCATATTTCCCGTGGCGTTGTTCTGTTTGATGGCGTCGGTCGGATTTGTATGGAGAAACCAATTGTTGTAGATTTCAGCACTTTCCTGGGGAATACCCCGAATGACTATGGCGGGTACACTTGTGGCGTGAAAAGTGTTGTGGTGGATTAACATGAGATCGCCAGCGATGTGCGTATCGTCACCGCGGTCCCGCCCGCCGTGCATGTCAAAGCTGTGGCTGTTGGCGTTTTCCAGAATCAGGTTGTAACGGGCTTCGTAGCTGGTGCCGGGCCTGCCGGTGCCTGCAATGTGGTGGCGGCACCAGTCGAACAAATTGGCCTCGATAAGGGCGTTGGACTGGTCTAGCACCACGCCATAGCCCAGGCCATAGCGCTGGTTGTGGTGAAAGTAGTTGTGATGGATGTGGTTGTCCGTTGAGCCTGCCTGCAGGAAGATCGCGCCGTGGCTCCAGCCCCAGAGTTCGCAGTTATCGACTTCGAGGTTGGGATATTCGGTCTG
>JAGWBW010000110.1:9091-13164 GCA_021295695.1 Candidatus Latescibacterota bacterium | reverse complement strand
CGGATGTTGGGACCGGTGGCGACAAAGAGCGGTAGGGTTTCGAGCTGATTGGAGTAGAGCAGGGCACCTTGAGAGCCGGGTTTGCCCCGGCCGCTGGCGAGTGTGACGCCCCCGCGAATGGCGATGTTCTGGTGTCCGGTCAGGTCGATTCTGGCGGTATCTACTATATAGACTATCTGGTTGGTGCCAGCGAACTGGAGGGCGTCGAACAGTTCCATGCGGTTTGTAACCAGGTATTCGGATGGGTCAAGAAGGCGGTTATAGCCCTCGCCACCGCCGATGGGATTGCCGGTGGGGTTGATATCGGCGCCAAATTTGTCATCTGAAAGCAGGGGTTTTTCCTGCTGACCGTTGCCATCTGATGTATCGGGAGTGAGTGGCTTTTCTTTGCCAGAACATGCGAACAGAAGGAGCAGGACGGTGAGATATCGGAGCGTTCTTGACATGTCAATCTCCTTCCTCATTTAAGAATGATTCGTCAGTGAAAAACTACGGCAATTCAGGTGATTGATCAAGTCGAATAGAAATCCAATCAACACGGGACCACTCACGAGAAAGGAGTTCGCAATGCGCGATATTGTGGTCTTTAGCGGGAACGCACATCGTGAATTGGCAGAGCATATATGCCAGTATCTAAGCGTGCCTCTTAGCCAGAGTACGATTAACCGCTTCAGCAATGATTGCATTCAGGTGCAGTTGAACGCAAATTGTCGGGAGGCCGATGTTTTTCTCATTCAGCCTCTTGTGCCACCTGTTCAGGATCATCTCATGGAACTCCTGCAGATGCTGGACGCGGCACGCGGGGCATCGGCTGCCCGTACGACGGCCGTTATTCCATACTATAGCTACGCGCGGTCAGATAAAAAGGATGCTCCCCGCATCTCTATTGCAGGGAGACTGGTAGCAGATTTGATTGATACAGCAGGTGCAAATCGGGTGCTTACGATGACTCTCCACGCGCCGCAGGTACATGGATTTTTTCGCATTCCCGTCGATCATCTCAATGCTCTCCATGTGTTGGCGAAATATTTTCAGGGCAAAGACATGGCGGATACAGTCGTTGTTTCGCCCGATCTTGGAGGTGCCAAGGAGGCAACGCATTTTGCCCGCCTGCTCAAGCTGCCCGTAGCAGCCGGAATCAAACGCCGCATCAGCGATGAAAAAGTCGTGATTGATACAATCGTCGGCGATGTAGAGGGGAAGAAGGTGATTGTTCTGGACGAAGAGATAGCTACGGGGGGGACACTTGTGGAGCTTATCGATCGCCTTCGGGAGCGCGGCGTTAATAACATCACGGTATCCTGCACACATGGACTTTTTACGGGACAGGCTCTGCCGCGTTTGAGCGCAATTGCAGAAGTGAAGGAATTGGTGACAACAGATACGGTTCCTCTTTCTTCACAGAGCCAATGTCCTTCCAATCTGACCACCTTATCCGTGGCATCTCTCCTGGGTGAGGCTATCCGCAGGATACACCACGGGGAATCGGTTAGCAGTCTGTTCACGGCTCCAGATTGGATCATCGATACGGGATAGATGGGACGATTTAGCAATTAAGTCGCAGGAGCGGCATCAGTTAATGGCTCAATTTGAAGATCGCCGATCCTTTGTTGCGCGTGCCAGAGGTCGTATTGCAGTTGCAAATTCATATAGATACTATCTTTAAAATAGGTCAAAGATAATGAAAAAGAAAGCGGTTGTCTTACTCAGCGGCGGTTTGGATTCTACTACAACTTTGGCTATTGCCACAAATCGGAGTTATGCCTGTTACGCGATCACATTTCGCTACGGGCAGCGGCACGAAACCGAACTCGAATGTGCGAGAAAAATTGCCGCACATTTTGGTGTGCGGGATCACGTTATTGCCACTATTGATTCGCGTGCCTTTGGTGGTTCGGCATTAACCGACGATATCGATGTGCCCAAAAATCGAGATGAGAACGAAATGTCCGACGGTATCCCGGTTACTTATGTCCCCGCTCGCAATACGATTTTTCTTTCTTATGCGCTTGCAATGGCCGAATCTCTCGATATCCGCGATATTTTTATTGGTGTCAACGCCATTGATTACAGCGGTTATCCCGATTGCCGTCCCGAATATATCGCCGCGTTTCAAAACATGGCGAATCTCGCTACCAAAGCCGGTGTTGAAGGGGATGCGTTCACGATTCACACGCCGCTTATTGACCTGACCAAAGTCGAGATTATCAAACAGGGATTAGAACTCGGCGTTGATTACGCGATGACCTGCACCTGTTACGATCCCGATACAGAGGGCCGCGCGTGCGGGCGGTGCGACGCTTGCCTGTTGCGCTTGCAAGGTTTTGCCCAGAATGGTATAAAAGACCCGGTGGCGTATCGGTGAGAGGCGATTTCCCTTTTGCCATAGTGCCAAAGTCAGCTTGCTAAATACATGCGGATTTACGATCTTAAAATCAATTATTGGCCCCATTCATCTTCGAAGAAATGACTATTTATGCCTGTTCTTTCTCTCGACCAACTCATTGCCGACTACTGCGATCAAAACGCATATTCGCAACGCCTTTTCAAGCGCGCTCAAGAAGTTTTGCCCGGTGGCAATACGCGCACCGGTGTTTTTGTCAATCCCTTTCCAGTTTATGCTGACCGGGGCGAGGGTGTTTATATCGACGATGTCGATGGCAACCGCCGCCTCGACTTTGTCAACAATGCCACTGCCCTGATCCTGGGTCACGCTCATCCCTCCGTGAGCGATGCCCTGCGCGAACGCATCAATAGTGGCACGGCTTTTTTTGGGCCTACCCAACTCGAAATCGAATGGGCAGAACTCCTGCGCGAGCGCGTCCCTTCTCTCGAACATCTGCGCTTTTGCAGTTCCGGCACCGAGTCTGTGGGCAATGCCCTGCGTGTTGCCCGCGCTTTTACGGGACGTGAAAAAATTGCCAAATTTGAAGGTGCTTACCACGGTATTGACGATCCGGCTCTCATAAGCTATGTTCCTCCCGTGACTCCCGATCTCGGTCCTGAAGATGCGCCCAGTTCGGTGCTTTCTTCTGCTGGTCTTGCCCCCGCGACTGCTGAAAATGTCATCGTCTTGCCTTTTAACAATGCGCCCGCTTGTGAATACCTCATTCGCCAACACGCCGAAGAACTCGCGTGCGTTATTATTGACCCGCTTTCTACGGCTGCTGGCATGGCTTTGCCCGATTCCGAATTTCTCACGCTCTTGCGCTCTGTGACGCGGGAACTCGATATTCTTCTTATCTTCGACGAAATTGTCAGTTTTCGAATGACGTCGGGTGGCACACAGGCGGCGTACAATATTACACCCGATTTGACTTGTCTGGCGAAGGTCATTGCTGGTGGTACCCCGGCTGGTGCTTTTGGCGGTCGCAAAGACGTGATGGCTCTGTATGATCCCACTTCTGGTTCGCCCGCTATTCCACAATCTGGCACGTACAATGGCAATCCGCTCGTGGCCATCGCCGGTCTTATGACGCTTAAAACCATGACCCCCGATGCATATCGCCATATCGATTCCCTCACAGGGTACATCGCCAATGGTCTCAAAGAGGCTTTCAAGGGTGCTGATATCCCGGCGACTATCGTCACTGCCGGTTCGCTTTTTCGCATCTACTTTCTCGACTATGCCCCTGTCAACTATCGCGAGGCCGCACGAGATAGCAGCGAAAAACACCGCTGGCTCTATTTTTATCTTTTGAACCACGGTATCGCTATCCGTCAAGGTGGCTGTATTTCTCTGCCCATGACGACCAAACACGCTGATGATTTGATCAACTGCGTGCGTGAAGGATTGCGCGTTTGGCCCTATTGATGTGGCCCTCATTGAAAATAAAATGGAGTCCTGATATGGTCGATCCTCTTCCTCTTGTCGCCTATGATACACTTGCAGAGCAAACCGAAGCCCTGTACCGCGATGGCTATGCGTATCTGCCAGGTGTATTGACGCCCGATCAAGTGACAAAACTCCGCGATCACATGGACGCGCTTACACCGATCTCGGAAAGTTTTGATAAAAATGGGCGCCCTGAAGACATTGGCTTTATAAATAAACACATCAACAATGCGTTCAA
>JAGWBW010000110.1:769-9077 GCA_021295695.1 Candidatus Latescibacterota bacterium | reverse complement strand
ATTGAGCTTGCTGAAGCCATACACGGCGACGATTGCCATTGTATCGGCATGACCGCATGGATGACTGGTCCCGGGCGTCCCGATCAGAATCTCCATACCGATTGGCTTCCCCTGAGTCTGCCCGCAGATATACTTGAGGATTCTCGGGTGCGCATTCCTATTTTTATCACGACGGCGCATTTCTATCTCGACGACATTACTGAGGCTCTTGGTCCTACAAATTTTATTCCCGGTAGCCATCTTTCGGGCAGAAGTCCCAATGGCGATACAACGTGGAAAGGCCAGACTGAAAAATCCATTATGTGCAATGCCGGTGATGTGGTCATTTTCCGCAGTGAGGTCTGGCATCGCGGTACGGCCAATACCAGTGATAAAACGCGCTATTTGCTTCAGGTCCACTATGCAAAACGCATGATTACGCAAAAATATCCCCCGTATCTCAACCGTTTTCAATTTGATCCCGAAATTCTCGAGCAGGCAACGCCGCGTCAGTGCCGTCTGATGGGCGATCACAAAAGTAGCAATTATGATTGAGGAGTGTACTGTGACTTTCTTGATAGGATATTATCTTTGGCTAAAAGTTGTACATCTCATCGCCATGATTGGCTGGATGGTCGGTATTCTGTATTTACCGAGGCTATTTGCGTATCACGCCGATGCCTCTGCTGATGCGGATGAGACATTTCAACAGATGGAATACAATCTTATGCGGCTTCTGCTTATGCCCTGTATGATTGTCGTTTTTATTACGGGTATTCTTTTGATTTTTGCAACGGAGAGTCTGGCGAGCGGGTGGCTTCATACCAAAATTTTACTCGTGCTCATGCTCGCGGGATTGCACGGCATGATGTCGCGTCAGCGCAAGAATTTCCGACGCGGCGAAAATAACAGAAGTGCGGCGTACTTTCGCACATTTAGCCACGTCACAACGCTTATTGTGATTCTCGTTGTCGCGCTGGCTGTTCTGAAACCTTTTTGAGTGGGAGTGAAGCATGGCAAACGACGAATTTGTGATTCCGCGACGATTGATCAATTCGGACCGGGAAGAAACACCGAGGTCCTTGCTGGACCTGATTGAACAGGGGCCATTTGATTTGGACACGGCGGCGTGGTGGATGTCGCATGTGACGAATGGGGCATCGTGGATCGTGGGGTCGGGGCCGGGTGGAATCGGGAAATCGACGACGATGCGTTCCTTCCTGAGCGTTGTACCTGGGGACCGGGCATTTGCGATTGCGATGCCGGGAGAGATCCCGCCGCTCGCAGATCAGAAACGCTGCACGATTGCGCTCGAGTTGAGCGATCATCGGCCGCCGGGTTACCTTTGGGATCAGGACCTGCGTGACTTCTTCGACCTGTCGAAGGCGGGACATCAACTTGTGGGGAACGTCCACGCGGATACAGTGGAAGAGACGCGTGAACAGATCGTCGGGGCGTGCAGCGTTCCCGAGGAACAGTTCCGTCACATCAATATCATCGCATTCGTCTGGCTGGAAGGTCATGAACGCGGACACAGCAGGCGGATCAGGGATCAGACGTCGCGGCGGTTTCTGACAAGTGTGCATTACACCGATGGTTCAGGTGCTCACGAGCAAGTCTATTCGGAAGGATCAGGACTCTCGCCCAACGCACCGAGGGATGTGGCGCACGAAGCAAAGTGCCGAACTTTTTTGGAGGAGGCATTGGGAGAAGCGTCGCGGGATATGGATGAATTGAGGGCGCGATATCTGGCCTGGCATTAGAGGCGGGTGGATCATACCAAAATTCGACGTCAGCAATCTTGCAAATAAGAAACGCAACGACCTCTGAGGACCGTTGATGGAACTCCCCAAAGATCTACGCTTCATCTCGCTGAAGTACGCCGGACTATGTCGAGCGTGCGCGACAAGCCTCGAAGCCGGTGAGCAGGCACACTGGTCATCATCGTCGAAAAAGGTTTGGTGTATTGACTGCGCAGGTGAGGTGGTATCCTCAGTCCAAGTCGCATCAGATAGTGTAGTGGGTAGTTCTCGAAACGCGATAAAGAACGCAAGTCCCAACAGCGCGAGCGCGTTAAATCTGACTGCCAACAGATCGCATACTCCGTGGCAAAAACTGTGCGCATATGCGCAACGATGTATCGAAGCGGAAGCAGCGAAATCACTGGTCCCGTACGTCGAAGAGAACTCTTTGTGGTTCTTACATTCTGGACAAGAGAAACTGGTGGTCGGACAGGGCGACTCGGCACTGGCGTCTGGAAAACTCGCCAATCGTCTGTCTCGTACGCGATCACAAGACGGGCGGTCAATCATATATGGCTGGCCAACGGTCGTCGTGATTGACCGCGACCATAAGCCTAAGATCGCCCCACTTTTTGTCGTCCACATTGAACCGGAACGAAATCACGGCGACAAGTGGGAACTCCATGCCACCGGGGAGCCGGAGTTCAACTTAGCCATCACGGCAAGCGGTATCTTCGACCCTTCAATCACCGAAGACATCAGCGACCTGTTAAGTGATGGCTTGCCATTCGGAGATGCCGACGCTTTTGCAGCCCTCGCCGAACGAGTGGCTGGCCTGCTTGGACTCAAGATCCTATCGCGACTCAATCCGAGAATGCTCGAATCGCACGTAAGTCGCAACCAAGGTGTCTACAACGCTGGGGTCACGGTCATGGCCGAGGCGTCTGGATACACCGTCGCCCTTCGTGAGGAACTGAGACAACTACAGACTCGAAAAGACTGGGCGACTACTGCTGCGGCTTCTCTTATCCCCGATAGTTTCGCACAGAAGGAAAACAATCGCCCACCATCCGAGCCTCTTGCGGCACCGCTTGTATGCAACCAATCACAGGAAGAGACGCTTGAGCGTCTCCGCAGAGAACCTCTGACGATTGTGACCGGCCCACCTGGGACAGGAAAAACGCAACTCGTAGTGAACGCGGTTACAAACGCGTGGCTGGATGGCGACAAAGTCCTGGTGACCTCGACCAACAATGCTGCGGTTGACGTGGCCGTTGACCGTGCAGAAAAAGACGTTTGTAGCGGCTTGTTGATCCGCACCGGCAATCGCGACGTACGCGAGCAGGTTCCGGATCGCATCATTGTAGCGTCATATCAGGCGGAAACCCACGGCGGCAACCAGGCGGCAGCGCGTGCTCAGTTGAAGCGGGTCGCCACTGAGCGAACCCGGTTAATGAAGAAATTAGCACGGCTGGACGAACTGGATGAGGAACTGTTGCGGGTTGTTGAGGAGCAGGAGGAACTCGGACCAGCTTTGAAAGAGGCGGCGCGAACGCTATGGCCTACTGCCAGCCCTCCTGAATTGCCCATCAGTTCTCACGAAATAGAGCAAAGATCCAGACAATTGTTGCGGACGTGGTTTTTCCGTCGCTTCCGCGCACGACGCCTACGCCGGCGACTCGACTGCCTCGAAACCGCTCCATTGGAGCAACTTGCTAACTGGGCTCGAATGGATCAGCGTATGGCAGAACTGACCTCCCAATTGGAAATTGGGCGATCAGAACGGCAACAACTGAAGGCCGCTGTGGGCGATCCGGTGACCCGTGTGCGAGAAGCGGACGAGAAATGGGCAGGAGCCAGCCTCTGTGCGATCCGTGCGGACACCGCGACGCGAATTTGCGCTGGCGCTGACCGTCTGGCTGCTTTCGGCACAATTTCTGCCAACGTGGACCATTTCAAACGAGCCATTGGCAATTCGTTTCACCACTTACGAGGATGGGCATGCACAGCACTGTCAGCACAGAACAACTTTCCTTTGGAATCCGGACTGTTTGATCTTGTGATTGTTGACGAGGCCAGTCAGTGCAGTCTGGCAGCCGTACTGCCATTGGCTTACCGCGCCAGACGTCTGGCAGTGGTGGGAGACCCATACCAACTGAATCCGATCATTTCCCTCAGCGATGGGCTCTTACAAGAAATTGCCACGCAAACGGGATTCAACAACGACGATCTGCGCAAGCACGGCATTCATCACAAGGACGGCTCGGCCTATTCCGCGTTCGAGTTTGCAGCAAAACCCCAAACACCAGTTCTTCTCAACGAGCACTACCGCTGCCACCCACACATCGCTCGTTGGTTCAACAAGACTTTCTACAGGGGTGAACTCACCATACTGACGGACATCTCCGATACTGCTCAGCGTGACCGTGCCATCTCCTGGTGCGATGTCGAGGGTGCTGTAGAACGACCCGCTTCTGGAAGTTGGCTAAACCGATCCGAGGCGGAACAAACGGTGAAACAAATTCAGGGCGTAATTGAGTCTGGTTACAAGACCGTCGGCGTGGTAACTCCATTCGCCGCGCAGGCGCAACTCATTGATTGGTTCGCGAAAAGACAATTCGGCCAGGATTTTCTGTCCGACATCGGTTTTGTGAGCGGAACTGCACATCGCTTACAAGGAGATGAGCGTGAGGCAATCGTTCTTTCTTCCGTGCTTTCTCCCGGTATGTCCAAGAGCGGCATCCAGTGGGTGGAGAAAGAGAGAAACCTCCTGAACGTGGCTGTGAGCCGCGCCCGTCGAGCGCTGATCGTTCTTGGACACCCGCTCATAGGAGATTTGGGAAGTCCAACTCTGGCCTCTCTGCGTGTCTATCTGCGTCAAGAGATGGCCCAGAATGAAGGTGCTGCTCAACCCTCCGCCGATTTTCGCACGGATAGCAGATCTGAGCAACTCCTGCTTGACGCCATGCAGATCCGGGATCTCTCGCCCTATGCTAAGCTCCAAGTGGAGGGTTACGAGTTAGACTTTGCGCTGCTGGAACAGGGAATCAAGCTGAATATTGAGGTTGACGGCGACCAGCACCTCGATGTGAGAGGCCGGCAACGGCGCCAGGACATTACCCGGGATCGCGTCCTATTTAACCTCGGTTGGACAGTTCTGCGGGTAGCGGCGTGGCGATGCCACGGGGAAGTTGACTCAGTGATTGAAGAAATCAGGAAAACGCGGGACCGATTGCTTGACGAAGCCTCTCTCTCGACGTTTTAGCGCGTACCTCTACAGACACTGTTGACTGGAGCTACTGACACGCCGTAAAGTCCTGCTCCAACGCTTACCAAAGAGAGTCTGGCCCGGCACGAATTTACGGGTAAAGGATGTTCCCTTTCAGCGAAATTCCAGCGTCGAATGTGTAGATCGCCGCGGCGTCACCAGCCTTTTTTTTATGCCTGGATCTGCTCCAGCCAGCCTTCCAGGGTGTAGCGCGGATCTCCGATCTCCTCTGGGCGGAGGCACGATAGGTCGGTGCGGTGTATGGGCCGGATGCCGAGGTCGGGAAGGGTGGCGCCGCGCTGGTGAAGGTCGGTGCCGTAGAGTTTTTCCAGGACGATGCCATTGGCGTCGCACCAGTCGCCCGAGTTGAGGGTGGGCAGGCTCTTTTCGGGGTCGAAACCGGGAGCGCCGAGGTGGCGGTGGATCCATTTTAGGGCGACGGTGTAGCCGAAGTAGGGTCGATGCCCGCCCGCCGGTTCAAACCAGCAAGCGATGTGGCCGTCCGGAAAATTCGGAGCCGCGCAGGCCACGGTGTTTCGGGTACCTTCCCACGCGGCGCTGTCCCCCTCTGTGTCAATGATGACGTCGGCGTCGCCATTGAGGATGAGGACGGCACAGTGGGGCGCAGATAGGGAGAGGAATTCGGGCCAGGTACAGAGGGTGCGCAGGTGCTGATTCGGGACGCGGGTGCAGAACTTGCCAGTGACCGTCATGGTGTCACACAGCGCCCAACCGGAGACCAGAGCCAGCTTGAGGCGGGTGTCGAGGGCCAGCATCCAGGAGGCTTTGGCGCCGCCGAGGGAGTTCCCCGCCACACCGACGCGCTCCTGGTCTATGTCGCTCCGGGTGAAGAGGAAATCGATGCCCCGCATCGTGTCGAAGACGAGCTTGCCCATGATGAGCCGACCGGCCCTATCGGCGCAGGTGTGGACCTCTTCGGGGTCGTGTGCCCGGGTCCCCATGGCGCCGCAGATGTGCCGCTCTTCTTCTCCGATTGGGTCCAGAACCAGGCAGGCCAGCCCGAGTCTGGCGTAGAGCTGGGGGATGTAGGTGTACTGCCACTGGCTTTTGCTGCCGCCGTGGCCGCAGGTGATTACGATGGACGGCATGGGTGTGGTGGGGTGTGCTGGGCGATAGAGTACGGAGGGGACGCGGGAACCGGGTTCGCTCGTCCAGATCCATTTTTCGACGACGATTCCATCCCGTTCGATCTGTCCGCGGAACTCCGGAGTCAGGTCGCAACGGACCGTGGGGATGCCCAGGAGGTCGTGCAGGGCGCGGCGCAGGGATTCGGTCTGCATGGGAATGCTCCCGCTAAAACTTAAAGGTGAAGATTTTGATCGTGTGTGGACTCTGGCCTGGTCTGGTGAAGTTCGGGGTCTTGTACTGCTCGGGCACGGTGGACCAGCCTTCGTAGATGTTGCCGCCGAAGTAGAAACGCCGCGTCATGCTTGGCTTCGTGGTCGGAGTGCCCGTCGCGAAGAGCTCGTAGGAATGCTCCGGCGGGCGCGGGCCGGTTTGATCGCCGTGAGGCACGTACTCTCTGAGACCGTCGCCATCAACATCCGCTCGAATCCAGTCGAGGTGGAGCAGGCGATGGTAGCTGCCATCGACGATCATGCCGACCAGCCTGGTGTTGAACCGCGAGATAATCAACTCGGCGTCCGGAATCGAGCGGCGGATGGCGAGGTGAAGCGAGCGTGTGAGCAGCGGCGTCGAGCCGAACGCCAGCCTCGTTCGAGCTTCTTCTCCGTGGTTGCTGATGAGGTACTGGATTACCAGGTCGTCCATCAGCGTGTAGTCCGCCTCACCGTTGAGGAGTTTTTCGATGCTGTCTTCTGGGCTGTTCGAGCCGACGAAGATTGGCCCGACCGTCGTCTCGACTGCCCCGCCATACGCGTATCCGGCAACCAGGGCGATCCGCTTGCCGGCGAGGTCGGCAAGCGCGGTCGCGGACACGTCGCTGCCCTGCCGCCCGACGAGGATCAACCGGTTCTCAAGATACGGCTGCGAGTAAAGTAGCACGCGTTCACGCTCCGTGTCCTTCCAGAGAGCTGCGCTTCCGTCGAACTCACCGCTCAGCAGTGAGGGCGTCAGCCTGGCCTCGTCCACGATGACCGTTTCGGCGATGATCCCTATGCGTTCGAGAGCCACGTCAACCAGATCGAGGGCGAACCGCGGTTGTCCTGGCGCGTTGGTGAACGGCGACCACGCCGTCGACACGAGTTGCAGTTGCCGATCCTGCGCTACTGCTATGATCGGTATGGCGATGATCAGGAGTAGTAGCGCTCTGGTCGTCCACCGGCTCCAACGAAGAAGCCGTGTTTGGCGCATGGGGCGTGAACTGTCTATTTCCGTGCGTCGCTCAGCGGGTCGTCTTCTTCTCGCCTGACTGCTCATGGGAAATCCTCTCTCAAGGGAGATTGCGGTTGGTATGTTCATAGACCGGAGACCAGGACCGTCAGCGCCCTATTGGATCAGCTCGGGCTCGCAACGTCCTATTTCTAAACGGACAATATATATACCTCCTACAGGAGGGCAAAAGAAAATTTAATCTGAACTCTTTGAGTGAAGCATGGCAAACGACGAATTTGTGATTCCGCCACAAAAAATCGCGACTTCTAAAAATGGAAGTCGCGATGCAAGTTATTGGTGGAGGCGGCGGGAATTGAACCCGCGTCCGGAAGCAGTTTAACAACGGCATCTACGTGCGTAGTCTATTCACTTAGAATCTCGCATCCCGCGCCCCAACAGACAGGGTCGCTGGGATGCCAGCTCAATGGTTGGGGCTGTGGCCCACTCTCATCCGGAGGCCCTCGAGCGGAAACCCCCGCACCAGCCTGCTCTCGTCGGCGCTCTGCCCAGACCACGCAGGCAAGGTCTGAGAGAACGGACTGCGTAACGGTTAGTTAGGCAGCCATTGCGTACGTGTTATCGTCCGCAGTTGCGTTTTTTCCCAATTGTTTTACGAGGTGATTGGGCACCTCGACACGCAGCCATCATCTCTCCACCCCCGTCGAATCCATGTCGCCCCCAGCACGTTTTAAAATATATCTAAGTTAATCCTTCCAGTCAAGCGGTCAGCCTAATTTTCCCTAAACCACGCAATTGTCTGTCGCAATCCCTCTTCTGGCGTCACTTTGGGTTCCCATCCCAAAAGTTTTTGGGCCAGGGTGATATCGGGTTGTCGCATTTGGGGATCGTCGCCGATTTGTGCGTTGGGCATCAGCGCGATCTCGCTTTTGCTATCAGTTAGTTCAATGATTTTTTTTGCCAGATCTAACATCGATGTCTCACTTGATGGATTGCCGATATTTAC
>JAGWBW010000110.1:0-584 GCA_021295695.1 Candidatus Latescibacterota bacterium | reverse complement strand
CGCTTTCGCGGTGATAGGCCATTGTCATGGCCTCGGCAAAACGCTTGGCTTCGTCATAGACGCCACGCACGCCCAGTGTATTGACATTGCCCAAATACGATTCTGGCTGCGGATGTACCAGGGGGTCGCCGTAAATCTCGGATGTTGAGGCCAAAAAAAACTTCGCTTTTTTCGCACGCGCCACGCCGAGCGCGTTGTGCGTGCCATGTGCACCCACTTTCAGGATGCGGATTGGATAGCGCGAAAAATCATCGGGGCTGGCCGGGCTGGCAAAATGCAACACATAATCCAGTGGCCCTTTCACATAGATGTATTGCGTCACATCGTGTTTAATAAATGTAAAACCATCTCGTCCAAACAGATGCGCGATATTTTTTGCACGTCCGGTCAGCAGGTTATCCATAACAATTAGTTCGTGCCCTTCATCCAGCAAACGGTCACACAAATGCGACCCTAAAAACCCCGCGCCACCTGTTATTAAAATACGCATATAATCCCTGTTACAATTTAAAGACGTGATCTTTTTTTCCAGATACGGCCTGCGTGGCATTGCGCGTATCGACAATACAGCGCGCATGCTTTAC
>JAGWBW010000109.1 GCA_021295695.1 Candidatus Latescibacterota bacterium | reverse complement strand
CATTCGATCTGTGATGCCCGAAATAGGGCGGAGCATTAAAGCGCACTACAAGATGTCTTTCTTTTGAGTTTAGGGGTCAACTATCCTGATGTCTCACCAAGCACCAAATCAGAGACTAAACAGGGGCTTGCTCTTTTTGAGGGCAAGTCTTATTTTTTGAGTTGAAAATGAAAAGAGAAAAGCAAATTCTTTGAATATCAGGAGTCTGTATATGCATCATCCCACTGAATCAAAAGAAAAACTCGATATCCTCGAACACGGCGCGCCTGTTGATGGGAAACCGCAAACGAGTGATCGGCGGCTTTACATGCAGTTGCAGGTTTTTACGGGTGTGGGGGATGTCGAGGCAATATCTCAGGCGCTCGATCAAAGCAGTCTCGATTTTGCGATTTATCTCGATGCGCACGATCCCTGCGGCATTGGTATTGTTTTTTTAGCTGAATCGCCGGATTTGTTTGTTACTGAGATTCGCGCGTTGCTCAATAGCGATCCATTCGCAGTCTGTACACGTCGTCCTGAACTCACAATGCTCGGGCGCACGTATGCCACAGGTTACGAGCCGGATCTCGAATACGCTCTTATCGACCGTCCGCGCGATAATGTGCTCAATCCCGAATGGCCCTGGGCGATCTGGTACCCGCTGCGCCGCAATGGGGCTTTTGCTTGTCTCGATCACACGGAACAGCGCAAAATTTTGATGGAGCACGCTTATATCGGACGCGCTTATGGACGCGAAGATTATGCGCACGATATTCGCTTGGCCAGCTATGGCCTCGATGCCGATGACAATGATTTTATCATTGGTCTGATAGGTGCAGAACTCTATCCGCTCTCTCGCGTGGTGCAGGATATGAGAAAAACCCAGCAAACCGCACTTTATGTCGATTCGTTGGGTCCTTTTTTTGTGGGAAAAAAATGTGAGTAGAGGCGGGTCAGAAGTCGAAAAATTTCACAACTTTTCCAAAATCATCTTGCGCATCGCATATTCCATCAGGGGCGGGCACCATTTGCCCAGGAGGGCGAGCATTCGGTTGGTAGCACCTGGTACGATGAGGTGCTTTTTCTTTTTTATGCCTCGAAAGATGTGGTGTGCCAATTTTTCGGGTGGCATGCGTTTTTTTTCGCGTGTGTTGTGCGGGCTGTAACGCCGCGCGTGGGCTGTGCGCGTTGGGCCGGGGAAAACTGTTGTGACTTGAATATTCTGCGGTGCAAGGGCGATGGATAAACTGCGTGCATAGGAGGCTAATCCGCTCTTGGTTGCAGCATAAGTTGCAGCACCCGGGTAGCTCGTGTAGTGGGAAAGGGAGGAGATGAAGACTATGGACGCGTCTTTTGCGATCAGGTCTGCTTTTAGCAATGCCGCTGTGAGTAGCATCGGTGCGTAGAGGTTCACTGCGATTACGTGTTCATGATTTTCTATATCTATGTCAGAAAATCGCCCCACGGCGTTGATGCCCGCGTTGTGGATCAATACGTCAATGGCTTTTCCCTGGAGTTTGGTGAGAATTCGTGCGATGTCCTCTTCTGATCGCAGGTCTGCAATGAGAACTCGCGCATCCAATTCCCGTTGGACTCTCGCTGCGCCCGCGGTATCTATATCCACGCCCGTTATGGTATATCCCGCCTGTGCAAAGCGATGGGCAAGTGCTTTGCCGATTCCAGCCGCTGCGCCTGTAATGACCGCGTGTTTCACGTTGTACGCACCATGGCATTGACGATGCCTTCGCAATAGCGTCCCAAAAATCGCGCCCAGGCATTTCTCCATCCAATTGTCGCGATAAAACGCCGTCCATCTATCGCCTGTGTGATTTTTTGGGCGACCTTTTCTGCAGACGGAAATTCCTTCGTCTTTTCGCTGTCCATGCCAATTTTTCGATGCAATCCCGTGCGCGTCGCACCCGGGTGAATGATCTGTACATTTATGTCGCCCTCGATTTTCAAATTGCGTCCCAGGGTGTTGAGGGCTTCTTTGCTCGCGGCATATACGGCGTAATCGGGACAGGGAAAGGCATGTGTGATTGAGCCGATCAATACGAGTTTTCCATTGGTTTTTCTCAGGTATGGAATCAGGGCGTGTGTCAAGCGCAAAGGGGCCATGAGGTTGACTGCGAGGATGTCTCGAATGCTTTCCGCGCTTTGCTCTGCGATGGATCCGAAATATCCGGTGCCAGCATTCTGAATCGCCAGATCTATGGCGTCGATTTTTTGCGCGTTCAGAAATTCGCATACCCGATTTGTACAATCGTTTTGCGATAGGTCTGCACGACAATATGTGTCTTTGGTGTATAACGGATCATTGAGTGCGCTCAGTGTGCGTCTGCCCACCATTACCAACCGTTCTCCGCGCGCCCGATAGATTTTTGCAAGTGCCCGACCAATCCCATCTGTTGCGCCGGTGATCAAGACTGTTTTTTTTGATTGCATTTCCGCTTGACGCCTCTCTTTCTGTCATGTACTATGCTCCTAACTTAATACAGGAGTTCCACATGATCCAGCGTCTTGAAACCCTTTATTATCAGTGTTTGCGTCATATCGAACAGGATCTCACATCTTTCCACATGCTGGTTGGTGCCAATGGCAGCGGTAAGACGACTTTTCTCGACGCGATTGCGTTTTTGGGGGATTTTGTGCGCGATGGCCTCGATGCAGCTATTTACAGCCGGGCGAGTGATTTACGCGATCTGACCTGGCACGGTTTTGCAGATCGATTTGAAATCGCTGTTGAATTGGCTGTGCCCGCGCACGAATCCAATCTGTTTTCCGATCGGGATTTTTCGCGGTGTCGATACGAAATCGCTATTGGCGTGACCGAAGAAGACAGTGAAGTTGAGATTCTCTCCGAGCGGGTGCTTTTGCTCACAGATATTCAGCGAGATGACCGCGCCGTTCAAGAATCGCTTTTTGCCGTAGATAAGCCCACACCGCAAACCCTGGCGACACCCAGGCTGCGCGGCGTCAAAACCATTGTGAATAAAGTGCCCGGTGGCAATGATAAATTTTACGATGAGTCCGGTGCGGGGTGGGATCCTTCTTTCAAACTCGGCGCGAGGCGTTCAGCTCTGGGCAATTTGCCCGAAGATGAATCGCGTTTTCCCATCGCAACATGGCTTAAACACGTTCTTTCATACGGCATTTGCAAATTCGATCTCAACGGCGAACGCATTCGCCACCCCAGTCCGCCGGGGCAACCGCGCACGCTGTTATCCGATGGTGCCAATCTGCCCTGGGTGGTTGCTGCCCTGAAGGAGAATGAGCCAGGCAGACATGCGGCCTGGCTGGCACTTTTGCGCACTGTTTTACCGGGTTTATCGGCTGTTTACACGGTTGTGCGCCCCGAAGATCAACACTGCTATCTCGTGGTCAAGCACCACAATGATCTCGAAACACCGTCGTGGATGTTGTCCGATGGAACCCTGCGATTGCTGGCTCTAACATTGCTGGCTTATGTGACCGATGGGGACGGGATATGTTTGCTCGAAGTTCCGGAAAACGGCCTTCATTCTGGTGCGGTAGAAGCGGTCTTTAAAGCATTCAGTGCTGTAGCACAGCAGGAGGACAGAGCGCGTGCCCAAATTTTGACCACTACGCATTCGCCCGTTGTTTTCAATCTGGCTGATCCCGAACAATTGCTCTGTTTTGTGACTACTGAAACAGGTGCGACGCAAATTGTATCGGGGAGTGAAGAATTAAAAATTAAAAATTAAAAATTGGGGATAGGTTAGGTGGATAGACAACTGACTGCTGTTGACATATATGTAGCCTGCTGTTATATTGTTTTAGTATCTGACGCAACTGGCGAATATCCGGAAATAACCGGAGGGGAGCGTTAGAAATAAATATTCAAGGGGTCGATCGCCTGGGCTCAATCCGCTATAGGATTGGGCTTTTTTTATTTTCAAAAGGATTGTCTTATGTTTCAAGATGGACTGACTCTGCGCTATGGTTGCAACCCGCATCAATCTGATGCGCGTGCGTACTCTCCCAGCGGCAAACTACCCTTCACGGTGCTCAATGGCGCGCCGGGTTATATTAATTTACTCGACGCGCTCAATTCATGGCAGCTCGTGCGTGAGCTTAAAGAGGTAATCAATTTGCCTGCGGCTGCTTCTTTTAAGCACTTAAGCCCTGCTGGTGCGGCTGTTGCGGTTCCCATTTCCGACGCGCTGCAAAGGGCGTATTTTGTCGATGATCTCGATCTTTCGCCTCTGGCTATGGCTTATGCCCGCGCTCGGGGTGCGGATAGGCTTTCTTCTTTTGGCGATTGGGTGGCTTTAAGCGATGAGGTGGATCAACCGACTGCGCGCCTGCTCAGCCGCGAAGTGTCCGATGGTATTATTGCTCCGGGGTATCAACCGGAGGCATTCGATATTCTCAAGAGAAAAAAAGGTGGCAGTTATGTCATTCTCCAGATGGATGAATCGTACGCGCCTGCTGGCCCGGAGACTCGCGATGTTTTCGGTGTTGTTCTGGAACAGACGCGCAATGCCAAAGCTATTGATACAGATGTTTTAACGAATATTGTGACAAAGAATAAAGAGGTTTCTCCCAGGGCACAGCGCGATATGCTCCTGGCGACTGTTGCTCTTAAGTACACGCAGTCCAATTCGATGTGTTTTGCTTTTGATGGACAGGTTATCGGCAATGGCGCGGGGCAGCAAAATCGCCTGGCCTGTACGGACATTGCCGCGGGGAAGGCCGAAGCGTGGTACTTGCGTCAGCATCCGGATATTCTCAATTTTAAATTTAGAAGAGGTCTGAAACGCCCTGAGAAGATCAATGCTATTGAAGCTTATTTGCGCGGCAATATGACTCGTGAGGAACGTCGGATTTGGGAAGCGTGTTTCGATACGGTACCTCTGTTTTTGGAAGATGATGCGCGGCAGGCGTGGATTGGACAGATGGACGAGATTGTACTCAGTTCCGATGCGTTTATTCCCTTTCGAGATAATATTGATCGCGCCGCTCGCACGGGTGTCAAATATGTGGTTGAGACCGGAGGTTCAGTGCGCGACGACGATGTCATCGCAGCTTGCGATGAATACGGTATGCTTCTGGTTATGACCGGGGTGCGTTTGTTTCATCATTAAAATCGCTGATTCCCAACCTTAACGTAACGTCAAAGTTTTTTGTTGACATTGGTGTTGTGTTAAGGTATATTTTTTTCTCCAACTTTAACGTAACGTCAAAGTTTGTCTGTTCCGCTTATAGAAACGAGGTGATTTGTTGTGTCAAAATGCGATGATGGTTTGATGCATATTGGGAAATTGGCAAAAGAAGCTGGCACGACCACCCGCACAGTGCGGTATTACGAAGAGATGGGGCTGATATGTCCCGAATGTCGAAGCAGTGGTGGTTTTCGATGTTATTCCCACGAGCAACTTGCGCGGTTGCGCATGATCTTGAGTCTTAAAGAGATGGAATTTGATCTCGAACATATCAAGATCATTATTGACAAACGAGAGCAAAACAAAACCGCAGGCGAACTCGCGCATGATATTCTCGAAGATCTCAATGGTCGTCTTCGTGAAGTTGAAGAACAGATTGAACACTACAAGCATATACGCAAAACACTGACCCAAACCATAGCCAGTATCTGCGCGTGTTTGCCCTGTGATCTCAGAGTTGAAGAGCGTCTCTGTCCAGCGTGTCAAACGCTCAACCAACCGACGTGTCAGTCCGTACCATTTTTTCATTCTCCATCAACTGTCGAGACACTGGAATTAAAACTATGAAAAAAGAACAAAGAAAATCAGCAGAATCTCTATCTGAAAACGATTCCCCTTTGGGGGATTCTTCGCAGGCACAGCTTACAGATCTTTATTTGCGCGATATTCGAAAATACACTCCGCTTTCCCGCGAGGACGAAGTCAAAGCTATAAATGCTGCGCGCAAGGGCAATCAAGAGGCACTGAATCATCTCATTACAGCCAATTTGCGCTTTGTTGTGCGTGTGGCTGGCGAATATACGGGGCGTGGGTTGCCCCTTTCCGATCTCATTGCCGAGGGCAATATGGGTCTTATACGCGCTACTCAAACTTATGATCCAGAGCGTGGGTACAAGTTTATCACTTATGCGGTGTGGTGGATTCGCCAGGCCATGCTCTCTGCTCTCAATCGCCAGACGTATCCGGTGGCGTTTCCTGTCAATCAAATAGATGATCGCGATGTGCTCAATAAAGTGTCTGCCGCACTTTCACAAGAATACGGTCGCGTTCCCACTGCTGACGAGTTGGTTTCAGAAACCGATTTCTCAACTCGACGGGTGCATAAGGCGCTTCAAACGAGCCTGGCATCTGTCTCACTCGACAGGCCAGTATATGAAGATGGTGACCGTCAGTTTGCCGATATTGTTCCAGATGACGCACCCCTGCCAGATGAGGATGTGCATGCCAGCCGATTGCGCGATCTTTTGCACAAGGGCCTGGCTGATTTGCCCGAACGCGAAGCCGAGATTATCAATCGCTATTTTGGTCTGGATGTTGACAACGCAGAATCGCTGGAGCAAGTGGGCAAGCGCTTTCACATTAGCCGCGAGCGCGTGCGCCAGCTCAAAGACCGCGCGCTTGGGCTGTTGCGCGAGCATATGGACATAGAAAAAGTTGCATTATAGAGGAGTAATAGATGATTATTGATACGCATATTCATATTTACGATCCCACTCGTCCGGAGGGTGTGCCTTTTCCCGAACCCGATGACGAGATCTATCGCCGCGTTATGCCCGCAGATTACAGAGCGCTGGTCGCGTCTGAAGGTGTTACGGGGGCTATTATTGTCGAGGCGAGTACATGGGTTGAAGACAACCAGTGGGTGCTCGATGTGATCGAAGATGATCCGTTTATCGTGGGGCTGGTTGGCAATCTCGATCCGCGGGCTGAAGATTTTGGCGATCATCTCAATCGCCTATCTCCCAATCCGCTCTTTTTGGGTATTCGCCCGCGCACCCATCCCTGGGAGCGAGAAGATTTGGGCAAGATGGCGGGTGCTTTTGAAAAGCTGGTCGAACACGATCTCGAGCTCGATTCGGGGATCAGCGATGCGGTTGTGGATATCGCGCGTCGATTGCCCAATCTTCGGATTGTGATCAATCATTGCGGCAATGTCCCGGCAGATGGCAATCCCATTGCGCCCGAGCGTTTGGAGCTTATGCAAAAAGCCGCGGAACAGCCCAATATTTTTTGCAAGGTGTCGGGTTTGATGGATTTGCGCTGTCAGGTCATTCCGGCGCCCACAGATCCCGATTTTTATGTATATTTGCTCGACGCGCTCTGGGATCTTTTTGGCGAAGATCGCGTGATTTATGGCAGTGATTGGCCGGTTCTCGAACGCAGCAAGCGCACCCCGGCAGAGGCGCAACGCCTTGTGTATGATTATTTTTCTCAGAAGGGTGATGCGGTGTTGGAGAAGTATTTTTGGAAGAATGCAAAGGTCGCGTATAAATGGCCGGATAGGTGAGGTGGTACGAACTATGCAGATTATCCCTTCTGGCGGCGCACTGGGCGCTGAAATTCGAGGGCTTGATCTTTCGCGGGCCCTCGACGATGACACTGTCCGGGCTATTCGCCAGGCGTTGCTCGATTACTGTGTCGTGTATTTTCGCGATCAGGATTTGAGCGAAGAAGATCAGATTCGCTTTACCAATTATTTTGGCCGCGCAGTCGAACACGTTCGCAGACAGCTCGACCGGGAACACAAAGAAATTTTTATTGTTTCCAATATTGAGGAGAACGGTCAGCCCATCGGTGCTTTGGGTGATGGGGAGGTTAGCTTTCACTCCGATTTGTCGTATCTCAAGCGACCTGGTACGATTTCCGTTCTCTATGCTCTTGAAATTCCCAGTGCAGGGGGCAATACCCAGTGGTGCAATTGCTATGCCGCGTATGAAGCATTAGATGAAGACATAAAAAAACGGCTCGCAGGATTGCGAGCCGTGCATCGTCATTATGTTGAGGAACAAAATCCACCCGAACGCGTTGACCATCCGGTCGTGCGCACCCATCCAGAAACCGGGCGCAAGTCGCTTTATGCCGGTCCCCATTTGACCAAATATATTCTGGATATGTCCGTTGGTGAAAGCGACGCGCTTCTCAAGATGCTTTTCGAGCATGCCGCCCGTCCCGAATTTTTATGGACCCATATCTGGCAGGTTGGCGATCTTGTGATGTGGGATAATCGCCCCACGATGCATCGCCGCGAACCCTTTCCGCCATCGGAACGCCGCATGATGAAACGCACGCAGGTTTTTAATGCGGATGATATACCGTTTGAATGATGCAGGAGGTTGTGTTATACCCGATGCAGATGGGTGCCCTTGCTCTCTCGCATGTCTGTAGCTGTCTTGCACAGATGCGGGATTTTCTTTGCTCTGGACGATAAATTCGGGCCAGAATGGGCGTCCTGTGGGTGTGCCCGTTTTTTGGAATCGCAGATCCATGCTCCAGCGCACCAGGTTTGCGCGATTTGGCTGTCCTCTGTGCGGGGTGTACGCGCTCATCATGAGTACGTCTCCGCGTTTCATGATGCAGTTTACGGGTTCAATTTCTGGCATGTACATGGGTTTGATCATGGTGCCGCCTTCGCGCTGGTGTTCGAGCAGTCCCATGGGTACTACGCCCGGCAATACTTGTAAGCATCCGCGTTCTGGGGTGACATCTACGAGTGGTATCCAGCAGGTTATGATTTCCGAGATGTCCGCTTCTTCTTTTGTTACGCCCTGGTCCTGATGCCAGGGTACCTGTCCGGGTTGTATTTCGCGCGCGGGCAAATAGGGACGGAAATGCTGAATTGGACTCAGGGTTATTTCTGGTCCTATGAGGC
>JAGWBW010000108.1:1216-9558 GCA_021295695.1 Candidatus Latescibacterota bacterium | reverse complement strand
ATGATAGAGGGTTGAAGTTTTGAAAAATACTACGGTTGCATTTTATAGCCAGCATCTCATTGGCGTTGGACACCATTTTCGCAATCGACAGATTGTCAATGAACTGGTGAAGACATGCGATGTGTTTTTTCTCGATGGCGGGCGTCCTGTTCCCGAAGCCGATCTCGATGAACGGGTGGTGCGTATTTCTCTGCCGCCCCTTCGCACGGGCGCACAGGGCATTGAGTCTGTTGATACGGAGAGTGATTTGCAGGCTGTGATGCGCGAGCGGCAGGCCAGGCTTTCCGAATCTATGGAACAGATTTGTCCGGATGTGTTTTGTATTGAATTTTTTCCCTTTTCCAGATGGTCGCTCAAGGGCGAAATCCTCAATACAATTGCCAGACTCAATGAGGTCAATTCCAACGCGAAGGTGCTGTGTTCGCTGCGCGATATTCCAACGCGAGCAAAGAGCGATGTGCTGCAACCGACTATCGCGTTTCGGTGCGATGGAGATACGATGCGGTTTTATTCGGTGCCTTTTGGCGGGATACATCACGAGTATGTGGCTTTTAATCGGCGGTACTACGAGGAGGTTGTGCCCGCGTTGAATCAGTATTTCGATGCGGTACTGGTGCATGGCGATTCCCAACTATCGCGGTTGGAAGATCACTTTCCCTGGGTAGATGATATCGGTATTCCCGTGGTTTATACAGGGTTCGTTTCCGAGAAACTTGAGGATGTATCTCGACCTGATGGTGCGCCGGATCGATATGTGCTGGTCAGTGCTGGCGGTGGTGCTGAGGGGCTTATGCTTGTTGCGCCGTGTATTGAAGCGTGGAAACAATTGGCACAGGACAATGCGCTCAACGGACGCGAGATGGTGATTTTTGCCGGTGCGTTTATCGATGAAACGCATTTTGATGCTTTGCGCGGGTTGTGCGGTGATGGTCTGTTTCGCATTGAACGCTTTACGTCCAATTTTTTGGCGTGGATGAAACACGCGGATTTGTCGATTAGTCGCGCGGGTTACAATACGTGTATGAATGTGTTGGAGACACAAGTTCCGTCGATTCTGGTGCCGAGTATTGCGATGGATGATCAGGAATTTCGCGCACAGAAGTTGATGGGATTGGGCCTTGCTCAGGTGATACACCCGGATCAATTATCCGTGGCAAAGATGGCAAAAACGGTTGCCGAAATGCGCGAAAGTTCTGTGCCCGAACACCGTCTATCCATGGATGGCGCCGAGCAAACGCGAAAATTTATCGAATCGCTGAAATGAGGTAAAAAATGAAAATTTATGTGTCACATCCTTATCACGACTGCGAGAAAGTGATGGCGTCGAATATCGGGGCGACCCTTTCGGGGTTTAACCATGTGCAGGCGTTATCGAAGTATTGCGAAGTGTATATGCCAGCGGCTGAAGCCGTGGATTATGGTCCAAATTTACACGGTATTCGGCAAGCATTTGAGACGATTGAATCGTCTCGACAATGGTTTGAACGGCAGGGTTTTGATGGTGTGTTGATGTTTGAACCCAAAGCAGATGATGTCGCGTTTTTCCGCCATGTGTGTCCCGCGCCCATTGTGATTCGGCTGTCGTGTTCTTTTGGGAACAATCGCGATTTTATAGACAAGGTGCTTCAATGTTATTCGCTGTTGCGGCCTTATGATGCCCTGTCGCCCAAGTCGGCGTATGTCGCTGACGAAATCGGCGATCTGGTGTTTGACAAGTCGTATTTGCACGCGATTACCAATGGGGTAGATGCCGAGGTGTTTGTGCCGATGGATAAGTTACAGGCGCGAAAGGAGGTCGCGGATAAGACGGGTGATCAACGCTTTTTGGAGATGCCAGTGGTGGGTTTTTGCGGGCGGTTTGAACCGGGCAAGGGCGCGTATCCGTTTTTGCGAATGGCCGATCTGAATCCCAATGTGTTATTTGCGGTGATTGGCAAGCAGTTCGCACCCGTGACACATCCACCCAATGTGGTTTTTTTGGGCGCGCAACCCTATACGGATATGCCGCTGTATTACAATATGCTGGATGTGTTGTGCGCGCTGTCGGTGTATTCGTATGAGTCGTGTCCCTCAACTGTGATAGAGGGCATGGCGTGCGGTCTTCCTGTTGTGGCGACCAATTTTGCGGGTGCGCCAGAGTTGTTGGGCAGTTGTGGGCGATTGATCGAGATTGAGCGATTTGAAGATGAGCCATTAAATGTGACGGGTTATATCGCCCCTGAGGTGATTTCGGATGCTGTACGCGATCTATTGAATAGTAAGACAGAGCGCGTGGAAATGGGTGAGGGTGCTCGCAAACGCGCGCTCAAATTTTCCTGGGATCATACGGCGCAGCAGCACATGGCATTGTTTGAAGATCTGCTGGTCAAACGCGATGCACCCGCCTGCTCGATTCCAATAACTGTGAATTTTTCACAGAGTTGTGATGTGTCTGGGAACCCGAAAAGTATGTCCAAAGTATTTAACTATTTGGGAAGCAGGCAGGGTCCGTTGCCGCGCATTTCGTTTTTGGGACAGGATATGTCCCTTCTTGAGGGCATGGGCCTTCACTTGATGCAACATTTACATCCAAACGAAGTCGAAGCCGCTCTGTTGGGCTTGTGCGAGACGCGCGATAGAGCTTACAAAACGCTTCGCAAAATCCGACACTTCAGCGATATGCTCACGGCTCCCTGATCGGCAAAGGGATACGGCTTATGTTGAGGTGGTAAAGAAAGGAGGTGAAAGGAATGATGCGACGAATTGTATCAAATCCCGAGCAATCGGTCGCAGATGTGACCGATCTGCCGATTAAAACGAGTGATTTGAATAGAGTGGAAATTGCTCGAATATCTGGTACTGATGGATGTTTTCCGGTTCCAGAAGATGATACCAGTGAGGATTTTGACCCAACACTGGAAGATATTTTAGGTGATGTTGACCCCTTTGACCCATGGTCCTGGCCAATGTAGTTCAGGACACGGTAAGTATTTGGGCAGTGAACATATTGGTCTCGAAGAAGTGCTGTTTGCGTTAAATCTAAGAGAAAGGAGGTGAAAAAATGACTGAGCGAATTACGTCAATGCCAGCACACGTTTCGGTGACCTGTGTTCAACTTCCCGGTCAAGAAATCGAACTGGCGCGTGGTCAGATGGCGAATACATCGGGTGGGTGCATTTTACCAGGAGACAATCCATTGGAAGAAAACCCATTGGAGCATCTTGATGATATTATTGATTATGTCGAAGATGCGGTGGATGATATCTACGATGTGGTGAGTGAATGGTGGGATTCCTGGTAGCAATCGCGCCACACTTCATAAAACGCTATTTCTGTTTTTCGTAATTGACAAATCTTACCATTTATTACTTTTGGAGGATATTATGTCCACTGTTGCATTGAATAATCGCGTAACTTCAGATTCAGACGCTGCTTTTGCCTCTTGCACAGCCCTGCCCATCTCTCAAACAACGCTCAATGTTGAAGAAATGGCGGGCATTGATGGCTTGTGCCTGTTGGAGGAAGTTCTTTCTACAGTGCAAGATATTGCTACTGAAATAGGAGAAGTAGTAGATGATGTTGCTGCTACTGCTTCGCTATATATTTTTGGTGGTGTTATTATGGGGGAACCATATCCCCCACCTGAGAATTTCTCCTTATCTCCCCCTACACCCGAGAGACCGACTTCTCCTCAGGAACCACATGTGTGCAGCGGTCCGATCGTAATGAGATCTGATTGGTCTTGTGTGTGTCCGATACCACGCCCGTAGGTCCGCTATGCATCAACCCGTCATTCCCGCACACGCGCACAATGTAGTTATACGTAGAAAAATGCCAGTAATCCAGCGGCCCTTTTCGGAGCTGCTTGAGGCAAATGCCTACGGCGTGTGCAGGAGTGACGGCGTTATATGAGGCATGATAAAAAATGAATCTTTCGGTCTTTTTCGCAAAAAACTCGGTTCGGCCACAACCTGCTCGTTATTCCTTTGGCGGTATTGTTTTTCAACAAGGACAAGCGGGTGAGGCGTTTTACATTGTGCAGTCTGGACGGTTGCGGGTGATTAAGCAGGATACAAATGGCGATTTGGTAACTGTGGGCTATTTGTATGCGGGCGATCATTTTGGCGAAGGGGCATTGTTGACCAGGCAGGGACATCGGGCAACGGTGCGAGCGGTTGAGGATGCGGAGGTGTTGCAGGTGCCGAAGGATGAATTTTTTAAGGCTGTGAGAAAAAGTTCTGACGTAAGGGCGTATCTTGAGGAGCAGGTCGCCTGTATTGCGTATCGGGATTTTACGCGATTTTTGAAAGGAAATGTTTCGAGTGAGGCGATGCGGGTGTTGTTCGCACGGTTGAAGCGCGAGGCAGTTGCGGAGGGAACGACGGTTGTTGAACGAGGTCAGTTGGGACAGCGATTTTATTTGATTGGCAGTGGTCAGTTGGAGGCGGTGTTCGAAAATGGGGATACGGTGGTTTTTAGTGCGGGTGATTATTTTGGCGATGGGCTGGAGGATAAAACACAAGTGATTCGTAGCCAGCGTGATAGTGTGCTCTTTTATATAGATAAAAGTGATTTTAATAAGTTAAAGACTATGATGCCGAGATTTGAGGTAGCGTTGGAGAATAGTCGCTTATCGCGTGAAGAGCAAGGGGCGAATGGGACAAGGTTTCGACAAGCGCGATCTGAGCCAACAGTTGTGCGGGCAGATAAAGAAGAAGCCCCGGAGTCCTATACAGCATCCAATGTGGTCAATATCAGAATAGACGGTGCAAAACCACAAGTGCCTACATTGTTTCGCTTTCCATTTTTAAAGCAACACGATCAATCGGATTGTGGCGCAGCGTGTTTGGGCATGATTTGTAAGTATTACAAGATGCCTATTGGGTTGAACAGGCTGCGAGATATGTCCAATGTGTCGCGGTATGGCACGTCGATGGCGGCATTGGCCGAGGCTGCGGAAACCATAGGTTTTGTTACGCGCGGCGTGCGTACGGGGTATGAAGCCCTGATGCGGACAGAATTGCCAGCCATTTTGCACTGGGAAGGCAATCACTTTGTGGTTTTGTATCAGATGAATAAAAAGGAGGTGAAGATAGCAGACCCCGGCGTGGGCATTCGCAAGCTGTCGCGGGCAGAGTTTGAGAAGGGCTGGACAAACAGAGCGCTGTTGCTGGAATACACGGATCAGGTGGCGGAGAATGAACCGTCTCAGTCTTCTTTTAAGCGGTTTTTTCCATTGATCAGGCCCTATACAGGCATTTTGATTGAGGTATTGCTGGCGTCTTTGGTACTCAGTTTATTTGGCCTGGCGTCGCCCATCTTTACGCAGACGATTGTCGATCAGGTCTTAGTGCATCACGATGAGGGTTTGTTGAACTTGATGCTGGTAGGGATGGTCGTTGTCGCGTTGTTTCAGATGGGTACATCGACGTTGCGTGTCTATCTCATCGGGTATGTGAGTGCGCGGTTGAGCCTTGCGATGTTGTCGCGTTTTTATCGGCATTTGCTGGCGCTGTCCATGCGATTTTTTGCGCTGCGTCGCACGGGTGATTTGACCACGCGATTTCGGGAGAATGCGACGATTCAGCGTTTGTTGACGGGTACGACAGTTTCTGCAGTCTTAGATTTTATTATGCTTTTTGTCTATCTGGGTCTGATGTTTTATTACAATGCGGAACTGACGCTGGTCATGCTGATTTTTGTACCGCTCTCTGTAGGCCTCACGCTGATTTACACGCCTGTTTTGAAGTCTTTCAGCCAGCGCGCTTTTCTGGCGCGTGCAGAACAATCATCGGTCTTGATTGATTCGCTGCACGGCATTGATGTGGTCAAAGCCGAGGCTGTGGAACGCGCGACAAGGTGGCAATGGGAAGGCAAGTTCACCAGGGAAATAGAGATTGGATTTCAACGATTAAAAATGCAGATGCTGTTTGGGGGAATAGGAAGGGTGATCAATTTGCTGAGCGGTACGGTGATTTTGTGGTATGGTGCTTCATTGGTGATTGCGGGGGACCTGTCGGTTGGACAGTTGATGGCGTTTAATGCGCTGATTGGCAATGTGATGGGACCGATTATGGGGTTGATTGGGATATGGCCACAGGTGCAAGAGGCGCGTATTGCGCTGGATCGGTTAAATGATGTGTATGACACGCAGATGGAAGATGCGCGGCAACAGGGTCAGGGTTTGGTTTTAAAGCATTTGGAAGGTCGCGTGGTTTTTGATGCGGTGTTTTTCAGATATGGTGTTGGTTCTGATGAACCTTATGTGTTGAATAACATAGACCTGACGCTTGAGCTAGGTCAAAAAGTTGCTGTTGTGGGACGCAGCGGCGCGGGCAAGACGACGTTGGTAAAGTTAGTGCCCCGTTTGTTTGATCCGTCAGAAGGTCGTGTGATGATAGATGGTATGGATGTGCGGGATCTGGCCCCTCATTGGTTGCGGCGACAGGTGGGTATGGTGATGCAGGAGCCGTTTTTGTTTTCTGGCACCATTGCAGAAAATATCGCTATTGGTCAGTCAGATGCGGATATGGATCGCATTTTGGAAGTGGCAAAACTATCGTGTGTACACGATTTTGTAAGCGATATGCCTTTGGGGTATGAGACAAAGGTGGGTGAGCAGGGTGTGGGGCTTTCTGGTGGACAACGGCAGCGGATTGCGATTGCGCGGGCGCTTTACCATGATCCCAGGATTTTGATTTTTGATGAGGCGACCAATGCCTTAGACACGGATTCAGAACAGGCGATACAGGCGAATTTAGATATGTTTTTGGATGATCGCACGGCGTTGATTATCGCGCATCGGTTGAGTACGGTGCGCGATGCGGATGCGATAGTGGTCTTAGATAAGGGTCATATTGTGGAGATGGGGACACACGATGAGTTGATGGTGCAACAGGGTTTGTATTATCACATGTGTAGTCAACAGTTGCAGGTGGTGTAAATGGCAGAACCGGTTTTGGAGAAATCGCCCGAGACAATGTCTCCCGGCATAGTTCAAGAGCAAGATGACGCGGCAGAAGAGGTGCATGCGTTTATGGGGTCTTTGCGGCCCTTTTGGGGGCGTGCATTGCTCTATATTGTGTTGCTGTTTGTGGGTATTGCCATTACCTGGGCGTGGTGGAGTAAGGTGGATGTGGTGGCATCAGCACCTTTTCGGCTGGTGCCCCTCGGACAGGTGAAGACGATGCAGGCACAGCGAGGCGGTGAGATAGAGTTGATTGGTGTTAAGGAAGGGGATTATGTCGAGAAAGGGCAGGTTTTATTCAAGCTCAAATCCTGGGAGACCTGGGGAGAGTTGCGGGAATGGGAACAGGCAAAGATGGCTTTGCAAAAGGCAGAGTATGATCTCAAGACGGTGGTGCCACAAAGGACGAGATTAAATCGAGAGACGATAGGCGCATTGGAGCAACGTCTTTCTGTTTTGCAGCGGTTTATGGTGGCACACCAGAATGCGTTGGAAGATTATCAAAGCGATGTGGGCGATGTTGAGGGATCAAAAAACAAAACATCTGAGTTGCAAGCGCAGATCGGTTTTCGTCAGGCTGAGATTGATCACTTAAAACAGGAGTTTTTGCAGCAAAAGACGCTATTTGAGCGAGAATTGATCAGTCGAGCGGATATGAATCGCGCGCGTGTGCAGTATTTAAGTGCGCTATCCGCGCTTCCGTCACGTATGTCAGAGATATACAAGAATGAAATGGCTGTGCAGGATCTCAAGCGTCAAATCACAGAGGCGCGCATTGCACACGAGCGCGAAGCATCGCAGATGCGACACGCTTATGAGACTGCACACTTGCGATTGGAACAGGCGCGCAAACGCATTGATCGAACATTGGAAGCTGAGTCGGATCTGATTTTGGCACCTGAGTCGGGTATTGTCACACAGGTGATGGTGAATGCAATTGGACAGGTGATTAGCAAGGGGCAGCCTTTGGTTGCACTGGCACCGGCCTCAGCACCGATGGTTGCAGAAGTGATGGTGTTGAATAAAGATGTGGGCTTGCTCAAGCCCGGGCAGTTGGTCAAGCTGAAATACGACGCGTATGCTTTTCAGAATTTCGGCATTAAACGCGGGTGGCTTACATCCATCTCGCCCGATGCGGTGATCGATGAACGTATGGGACCGATATTTAAGGGTGTTGTTGAACTGGAAGAAAATACGATGCATGTGCAGGGATATGACAAACCTCTGATGTTCGGAATGAAAGGTACGGCAGAGGTTATGACAGATCGCCAATCGGTCTTGCTGATGTTGCTGAGTCCCTTGCGACAGCTTTACGAGTCAGCGAGGTACGATGTAGAGGAGGGTGCGTTGTGATGGTAGAGGATGCTACACTGATTCAGGTTAATGGTATCGCAGT
>JAGWBW010000108.1:0-1124 GCA_021295695.1 Candidatus Latescibacterota bacterium | reverse complement strand
GATATTCAGCGCAAGGTAGATGACTGGCGGTATCAACATCGTTTGGAGGAAGTGGAAGATACAGAGGCCTATCTTGCAAAGCGGGGTATTACACTTCAGGATGTGGCAGAAGATGCCGAGGTGAGGCGGCTGGAGTATTTGCTGTCTGAGAAAATTGCCGAGGGACAGGTCGAACCGTATTTTGCGCAACACACATTGGAATTTGACGAGGCGGAGATTTGCTGGATTTTTCACACGGATCAGGGTGTGATTGACGAGGTTGATTTGCAGATACGAGAAGATGGTGCAGATTTTTACGCGATGGCGCGTCGATTTTCTCAAGATGTACGCACGCGATCAGGTAGTGGCTTTTTAGGCAGGATACGGCGCAAGCAGTTGCCAAAGGGGATTGCTGCGCGTGTTTTTGCCGCTTCACCGGGTGAAATTTTTGGTCCGGAAAAGGTATCGGGCGGGTTTGGGCTGTATTTATTGCAGGAACGCTATCCGGCAACACTAAATGAGCAGATTACAAAGGAGATCCGCAAACATTTGTTTAACCAGTGGCTAGGAAGAGAAATGCAGCGGGCAGATATACAGTATCCGATTTGGCAGATGGAAATTAAAAAATAAGGTAAAAAAAAGTTAAAAAAACAAAAGGAGAGATCCGTATTAAGGCATCACCGCTTCTTTGCCCTGGTATTCTCTGATCCAGCCTTTCAATGGCACATCCTCTTCTGTGGGGGATGTGTAGCCGTGAATGCCCGAAGGGGAATGCCGACACATCTGCTTTCGGATTGGACTTAGTTGATCCCAGAAATTTTCTACATTGCATTCGCCACGGGCTTGAAGCCAGCGATAAGCGTATCCATAGAAGAGCACCTTTCGGGGTTGCGTCCAATAATTTGCACTCGCCGAATGCCACAACCGACGGTCAAAGATAACGGCGGAACCCCGGGATGCGAGGATGGGTACGGCGCCTTTTACCATCTGATTGCGATTTCCGTTCGGCCAAGTCATCTTATTTTTTAACTGGCTTCCTGGAATGACGTGAAAGTTGCCGCGTCCGGGTTCGCTTGTATCCGATAGAAAGTAGGCCACTTTGACCGATAAGCGCGGCCTGGGGCTTGTCTCCATCTCTTGATTCA
>JAGWBW010000107.1:8489-10428 GCA_021295695.1 Candidatus Latescibacterota bacterium | reverse complement strand
GATCCTCGGCGCTCTGGCTCAGGTAATACAGATGGATGTAAAAATGGGGATCGGGCGGGCGGAAGTCGAACCAGCCGCGGTCGCCGTGCCGTGCCGGCACCTGGAATTGGCCGTTCTCCTCGCGCCGGTTTTCCCAGAGCATATCGAGCTGTGAGCGGGCCAGGTCCAGATGCGACATGTCGCCGGTCATGAGCAGGGCGCAACTGCCAGCCACGAGGGCTGGTTCGACAATATTGCGCGCGCCATGCGGCCAGCGCCAGCCGTAGTACCCGCCCCACCACTTGCCGTCCATCAACTCGCCGATGATGCCGTTGGGACCGATATTGTCGGGCATGATGCCATCATTGGCGGCGCAGCGCGCTTCCCAGGCTTGCAAATAATCCAGTACCCACTGCCGGTACTTGTCTTCGCCCGTGTAGAGGTACGCGTTGGTAATCAGGCTGGTGGCGCTCAGGTTGAGGGGCACGTCGCCGCGGGTCATGCGCTGATTGATCTGGTCGAGTACCCGGGCGAAGACACGGTCGTCGGTCCAATCGACCCTGAAGAGCGGGTCAGAACTGTCAGCGCCCTCTATGTCTTCATAAGGAGCCAGGTACCCGGAGAGAATGGGGCGGTGGTAGTCCCAATCGGTCTGGGTGGTTACAAAGCGCGGTCCTTTGCTGCCGTTTAGGGGCGAGCGGATCATGCAGTGCTGGGCATCCCAGTTGGGGGCGTAGCGCAGGGCGCGATCGATGTGGTTTTCGGGGTCGGCCATAGCCAGATAGTAGATATAGGTGTAGCTCTCGGAGTGATGGAACCAGTCGAAGCCCGTGACGAATTCTCGCTCTACCGTGCCGTAGTTGGCGTATTGATAGGTGATGGCGTCCCACTCTTTGCAGGCGATCCGGTGGATGTGCTCGCCGCCGCCCAGCAGGTAGAAGAGGGGGAAGGAGAGGAAGGCTTCATATCCGTTGTCTGTGCCGTCCATGCTCGTCCACACTGTGCGCTGGATCAGGGTGCCGTCCGGGCGGGTGCTGTGTTCGACAAAAGGGTGGGCAGCGCGGTCCATTACCGCTATTAGTTGGCGCTGGCGCATAGCCCAGTCAGGTGGTTGTTGGCGCGTTTTTGCAGCGAGTGTTGCACAGGTCATTTTGTTCTGCTCATGTGTCGTTGGGATAGTAAAATAAAGATACCATAATTTTTTTCAAACGCTAAATTACACTTTGTTTGGTCAAGCTGTGCGGCCAGTATGTGTGTTAAATTCTATTCGTGGGAGGAACTGTATGAGCAATGATCACGAGGACAGAGCATCGCGTATTCGCGTTACGGGGTTGACTGCGATACCGATTGGCGTGAAGGGATATGTCAAGGTCGAGACGAATGCCGGGATTACTGGCTGGGGTGAGATCAATAATATGGACACAAAGGTGACTTGCGCGCTTGCAGAGTCGCTTTCCGAGTTGATTATTGGAGAGAATCCCACGCGCACGGAACACCTCTGGCAGCGGATGTTCCGCGCACACCGAAATATCCGCAACGGCGGTTTGATGGTTCACACGATTTCCGCGATTGATATGGCGCTGTGGGATATCTGTGGCAAGCTGCACGGGGTTCCGGTGTATCGCTTGTTGGGCGGTCCGTGCAGGGACAAGATATGGATGTACCCAAGTCCAAAGGCGATTAAGACCGGACCGGGTGGTGCCCAGTATTTCGCGGGTACGCCTGCCGAGATTGAGGCAATCGTTCAGAAGATTAAAGATGCGAGGGAGAAGGTGGGGCACGATGGTGCCGTGATGTTTGATGCACATAGCTGTTTGCCACCGCCTCTGGTCAGGCAGTTTGCGGGCTATTTGAAGTCCGATGATTTGCTGTTTTTGGAAGAGGCGTGGGTGCCGGGGAATATAGAGAATATGAAGAAGGTCCGCGAGATGGTGCCGGTGCCTCTTGCCACGGGAGAGCG
>JAGWBW010000107.1:0-8374 GCA_021295695.1 Candidatus Latescibacterota bacterium | reverse complement strand
ATTGCACCGCATTGCACGATGTCCCATCTGGGTTTGACGGCGAGCCTGCATGTGGCGGCGTCGGTGCCGATGTTTTTGATTCACGAGGGCTATGAGGGTGTGCTTCCCGAAGATGTGGCGATTAAGACCTGGGAAATGGATGACGAAGGTTATGTGTCGTTGCCCGAGGGCCCCGGGCTGGGGGTCGAGGTCAATGAAGCGCGCGCAATTGAAGTGGGTCGGGATCCAGCGCGTCCATTCGCGTGGCCGAATGCAAGGCTCCGGGATGGGACGGTGTCGGATTATTGATAATTGGATGAATTTGTTCGAGCGGGTGTGGAATGTTTGAAGCAGGGGGTCACGGTATGAAAGTAGGTGTTTACGCTTCGATGTTCGGGAAGGATGATCCTCCGCGCCTGGAAAGTGTGGAAAGCTATATCCAACTGGCGTACCAATTGAAGCTGGATGTGATCGATTTCCACAGTGGGCGCGGATTCCGGTCGAAGCAGCCGGCGTACTTGCTCGAGGTGAAGATGCAGTGTCTTCGATACGGGCTGTCAATCGGGTATCTGGCTTCGGGTGGGCATTTTGTGGGGTCCGATGCGGACCTGGCTGAGAAACTGGCCCAGGCGAGAGCAGATGTGGATACGGCGGCGTTTCTGGGTGCGCCAATGATCCGGCTGTTTTGCGGAGCCCCGCTGAAAGATGCCGAAGCGCAGAGGCGGGAAATTCGCTGTTTTCAGGATGCGGCCGATTATGCCGCAGAGAAGGGGATCGCCGTAGGGTTGCAGAACCATCCTTCTACAGGGGAAGATGTGCTGCGGATTTTGGAACAGACAGATCGGGATAATTTTACGCTTATTATGGACACCGGACAGTGGGTCGGATCACCCGCGCGGAACCAGGGAGTGCCGGATCAGGAGGTGGATATCTACGCGTTTATGGAACAGATAGCGCCATATACGGCCCATGTCCGGGCTAAGTTTTACAGGATTGATACGGGAGAGGAGATGTGGCTGGATTATCCGCAGATTATTCAGATCCTGAAGGATGTGGATTTCAACGGCACGGTCTCGGTGGTCTTTGAAGGCAAGGATTTGAATACGTGCGACGATACGGAGGTGATCCGGCTGGCGGTTGCCCACCTGCGGGCGGTGATTGCAGGTTGAATGTCCCCTAATACTTTTCTCCATATCTTTCGATCAGGTCTTCATTCCATTTGATGCCCAGGCCAGGCGCGTCGTCTATAATGACATGTCCATCCCGAAATTCTAAATCGCCGACCATATCTGTGCTGAAGTTTCGCAGGTAATTTTCCACTACCAGTCCATTATCTACTGCGGCGACTAAGACGCAACCCAGAGCTCCCTGTCCATGCGGGGCCATTTGCAGGTGATGGGCGCTGGCCATGGCCGCTATTTTCATCCATTCGCTGATTCCGCCGCAGTTGTTTGGATCGGCCTGTACAATGCGTACACCGCCGCGTTCGATCAGGTCGCGAAATCCCCAGCGCGTGGCTTCGTTTTCTCCACTGGCAACTGGATAGTCCAGTGCCTCGGCGACGAGTGCTGAGCCTTCGAGATCATCCGGACGCACGGGTTCTTCATACCAGTAGGGGTCATAGGGTTCGATCAGGCGTCCAAATCGAATTGCGGTATGCGCGTCCCAGGCATTGTTCGCGTCGATCATCAGGGCGATGTCGTCGCCTATGGCTTTGCGAACAGCGTGTACCCGTTCTGCGTCTTCTTTTAATGTGACGCCCGGCCATCCCACTTTCATTTTTACCGCTTGAAATCCCTGGCTTACATAGGTTGTCATTTCTTCGCAGAGTTCTGCTGTGCCCTTGCCCTCTTCGTAATATCCGCCCGCGGCATAAGCCCATAGCTTGTTTTGTACGCCGCCGAGCAATTTCCACACGGGTTGATTGAGTGCTTTGCCCTTTAAGTCCCAGAGGGCGTTGTCGGCTGCGCTGAGTGCGTTGATGTATTCGCCTTTGGCAATGGGTTTGCGCGTGCCGCCCATGAATAGTTTTTCCCATATATACGCGATCCTCATGGGGTCTTCGCCGATCAATTTTTCTTTTAATGTGTTCAGTTTTGTGCGTACAGATCCCGAACACATGGTCATGCCTGTCAAGCCTTCATTTGTATATATCTCCAATCTGGCGCGGGACTTGGAGCGCGTGGTGACAATCGAGTTCCAGAATGGTTTTTCCAGGCGTTGTTTTACAACTGTCATTTTGATATCTGTGATTTTCATTTTGGTCTCCTGTGGAAAAGTTTGTCGCAGAAATATAAAGTGCATCCCGAATGCGACAATGGAAATCTCACCTGTTCTGGTATTGCTTGTGCTGTTCTGGACGACGGGTTATCATACTTCACAATGGATTTTTTTGAGGACAAACTGCCAAGGAGGTGAGGGGTTATGAAAAAGAGATCTATTACCGCAACCCCATCCGAAATTATCGTCGAGCAACTCGCCGCGCTGGGCGTGCAGTATGTGTTTAACAATTCTGGCTCTCGGGAGGCTCTCTTTTTTGATGCGCTTCACGTCAATCCCAATGTTCACGGTATTTTGGGGCTTCACGAGGGTAGTGTGGCCGCGATGGCGGGGGGATATACGCAGGGAAATCTCGATCCGGCTGTGATGGTTGTACACCTGGGTGCCGGGTTGGCGCAGTGTTTGGGGCAGTTGATCAATGTCTGGAGTGGAAGCCTGCCTGTGGTGGTGCTCACGTTTGCGGGAGATACGGGGAGTTATGGAGACCGGGTGGGGCTGGATTTGGCGCATGATGTGGGACCAACTTCGATTGCGAAGCCTTTTACCAAGGCGAGCTGGACGGTGATTGAACCGGATGGATTACCGCAGGCGATTGAGCGCGCGCTGCGCGTTGCCAAAACACCGCCGGTCGGTCCGGTTCACCTCGCTGTTTACGATCGGTTGCTCGGAAATGATATGGTGAGTACAGAGATTATTGAAGGGGAGATTCAGTCTGTACGGGCGGGTTATCCGGCAGATGAGGATGTCGAAGCCGTTATTCGCGCGCTGTCCGATGCCCAGCGTCCGCTGTTTTATGTTGGGGACGGTATTTGGAAGAGCGGGGCAGAGGCGCGAGTTGTGGCGTTGGCAGAGCAGTATGGATGCCCAATTGCGGGTACATGGACCGAGATGCGCAGGACTCCGCAAAGCCACAGCCTGCACTGTGGGCGGATTGCAGAGGCTATTGCCGAGGTGTCACCCGATCTGATTGTGTGCATTGGCGTGCGCCACAATGGTCGCGGGAAACCCCAGGATTTTAATGTGTTGTCGGGTGCGCAACACCTGATTGGAATTGGGCCAGATGTCGAAAATTTCACGAATCTTCCAGGATTGGATCTCGCGATTTTGGCAGATGAGTTCAGGACGCTTGAATGTATTGAGCGCGCTTCGCCTCAGGTATCTTTTTCCGAGCGTCTCGCCCGCGCCGAGGTGCACGCTGCTTCACTTCACGTAAAGCGAAAAGCAGCGGCAAAGCGCGTGGCGCAGGAGGCGGGGCAAGTGAGACCCTATGTGCTGGTGGATGCAATCGATCGGGGGCTGGAGAGGTTGGGCGGTGGTTTGACGATGGTCGAGCAATACGCCGTGCCAATAGATAGTCGAGGAGATGCTTATGGCGCGGGGCGCAATGCCTATATCCGGGCGGCTGGGGGATCGGAGGGTTATGGGATTGGCGGGACGATTGGTTTGAAACTGGCAGTGCCGCACAAGCCCGTGGTTGGGCTGGTGGGGGATGGGTCGATGTATTATGCCGATTCCGGGCTTTGGACGGCTGCTCATCACCAGATTCCGGTGCTTTTTGTGATTCCAAATAATCGATCTTATGGTATTGTGGCGACCAATTTTGAGCGGGCGGGCGGTGTGATGAAGGAGACGGGAGAATACCCGGGCGTGGTTCTGGATGGGATTGATCCGGTGAAAATTGCAGATGGGTTTGGTGTGGAGGGGATGCAGGTCGATGAAGAATCGGATCTGGAGGGTGCTATTGCGCGGGGATTGGATGTGGTGGAGGGCGAAGAGCGACCCTTTTTGCTGGATGTGAAATTGCCTCTTGGGTTGCCCGGGGGCGGACGGGCGGCAACGCCTTTTCATCTCACGGAAATTCGGAGCAAGGCGAGTGCGGCGTAAGAGACAATATGGTAAATTTGAAAGTTTAAGTTGCATATTGTCACATCTTCGGTTATTTATGGTGAGTCCGGACTGGATGAAATGATCGAACAGTTCGAGTTTCAGAGACTGTGATCGCGCGGTGCGCGATTGCGCTTTACTGTGAATCCCTTTACCTCTTTATAGGAGATAGTTTTATGGCACTTAAAGTTGGTGTTGTTGGTATGGGTGGTATTGGCAACCGGCATGCGGGTTGTCATGCAGAAGACGACCTTGCAGACCTCGTTGCGGTGTGCGATGTTGTCAAAGAGTCCGCAGATAGGGCTGCGGAAAGACACGGTGTTAGAGCTTATTATAGCCTCAAAGACATGTTGGAGAATGAAGATCTGGATATTGTCGATGTCACGACCGGGGGCAATGAGAACGGCAGTTGGCACTATGAACCCACGATGGAGGCTCTCGCCGCTGGCAGACACGTTTTGTGTGAAAAACCCCTGTCTAACGATATTGATGAAGCCCGCGATATGGTTGCTTATGCCGCAGAACAAAATCTATACCTCGGTTGCAATCTCAACCATTATTTTTCTCCACCGGCGGACAAAGCGCGGGAATATATCGCAGAGGGCAAAGTGGGCGAACAAATTTACTGTATTCACAAGATGGGTTTTGCAGGGGGCGAAGCGACTTATAGACCAGGCAAAGGGCCTAAGTCGTGGGGACATCCCTATTTTCACGTCAAGGCTTTTCTCACGCATCCTTTTAGCGTGATGCGAAATTTTTGCGGCAATATCACCCATGTGCAGGCATTTTTTGACCGCCCCAGTTTTCGCAAGCAAGCGGGCGATCTTATGATTTCTCTCAACAGTATTCACGTGCGTTTTGAAAGCGGCGCGATGGGTTATTTGCTGAGCCAGCGCGGCGATGCTACCTTTGGCCTGGGCGGCTGGTGGAGCGTTGAAGTAGCGGGTACGCGCGGGACTTTTTGTATTGAAAATTGCGTTGAAAAAATTACTTTCTGGCCCGCGCCCGGCACAGCGCCTATGCCGGAGAATATGTCGCACGGTGCCGCGCCCGATCCCATTGTTGATGATTCGGGGATTGCTAACTTTGACGCCACCTTTCCCTTTCGCATCCACGCTTTTCTCGAGGATGTTACCAATGGTGTGCCCAGGGAAGAACTCCGTGCTTCGGGTCACGATGCGCTCGCCGCACTCGAATACACGTGGGCAGCGATTGAGTCCTATGAGAATGGCGGTGTGCTCGTCACGCCCAATCCCCTGCCTTTGCTCAAGCGAGATCCCATGACTTAAAAAGCGAGAGATAACAAAAAACGGGACCCATTCAGGTGTCCCGTTTTTTTATTAGTCTTTTATCAGTGGTGCAATTTTCAGGTTATATTTTTACTCTTGCAAATTCCAGGCCAGTCTCTTTTGAAGATTAAGAAATAGTTGTAAAATCGGTGTAAGGAATGTATGTTATCGCTGCGCGAAGAATATCCAATCTCATTCAACAAAGGAAATAGCTATGAATCTGAGGGAAGAAATCAAGGACGACATCGCGATTATTACCCTTACAGGTGAATTGATGGACGGCCCTGACGTTTTGCCGTTTCATGCGCATATCAAACAGCTCGTGGAAAATGGCACGAATCGCGTGATTGTCGATTTTTCTGCTGTGAGATGGTTTGGCAGTGCGATGCTCGGGGTTCTCACCGCATCTCTGGCGACTGCCAAAGCTGCAGGTGGCGATTTGCGCCTGGTGGGTATTACCAGAAGAATCGAGAGTATTCTCATGGTTACATCTTTGGCGTCGGCCTTTCAAACGTTCAGAACGCTGAATCGCGCTATGGTCAGTTTTAAGCATGAGTAAACGACCATCCGCAGAGCGGGTGGCTTTTGAACTGCTATCGCAGTTCAAAAGGATGCGAAGAGCATCATCGTTTTCCGTGAGCGGCGGTCTCACACCGCCGCGAACAATAATGAGCAGTGAGACAATGCGGGTGGGAGGCTGTGTTGTGGCATACTGGGGAGCCCGCACACCCGGTTTGACAATTGACGATGTCACATTCTGAACTCACTCGCAGCGTTCGACTGTATCCGATTTATGCCCCCCTCACGCAGGCGTATTTCTGGTTGCCTGTGTTTTTTTTGTATTTTAACCAGCACATGCCTATTGATCAGGTGCTGCGTCTCGAAGCTATTTATTATGTCGCCGTTGTTATTCTCGAAGTGCCCTCCGGATATTTGTCCGATACCCTGGGTCGTCGTCTGACCCTTCTGATCTCTGCTGTTTCAGCGATCTTTGCGTATGCTCTGTTTTTTTTAAGTGGCTCTTTTGGCGTTTTTGTACTGGCGCAAATTGGATTGGCTGCAAGCATGGCCTTTCGATCTGGTACGGACACGTCGTTTCACTACGATTTGCTCAAATGTTTGGGTAGAGAAGACGCATACCCCCAACGCGAAGCGCGCATTATGCGGAATGTTTTTATTGCTTCAGCGGGTGCCGCGCTCCTTGGAGGAGTGGTGTCTATCTTTGCTTTGCGCGCCGCTTATGGTTTGTCTTTGTTGGCGGCGTGCGTGGCTTTTGTGCTGGTCTTGTTATTTGCCGAACCCGACCGGGAGTCCAGTCCTGATTCTGGAGGCCAGACTTCGGGGTTTTTTTTTCAGATTCGCGCCTGTCTCGCTTATCTCGGCCAACCCGTGCTCGGGTGGTTGATGTTGTTTTCCGTTTTTATGACGGTTGTCAACCATATCCCTTATGAATTTTATCAGCCCTATATCCAGTTGCTCGGGGGCGAGGCTTCCACGCCGTTGCTTACGGGTTTACACACGGCGTTGACGATGGGCATTGCCGCGTGGTTTGCAAGACAGAGTATTCGCTTGCGCGATCATCTCGGTACCCGGTCGGCACTTATGCTCAGTGCAGGGGTGCAGGTTGTTCTCATTTCACTGATGGGGTTCTTTTTTCATCCCGTTGTCGCGCTTTTGTTGGCTTTTCGCTCTGTTCCGCGTGCGCTTATGATTGCGCCTCTCAATGCGGCGACTGTTCCGCGCTTGCAACAACACCATCGCGCGACGTATCTTTCGATTCAGAGTCTGATAGGGCGTTTGTCATTTTCGTTTTGTCTTGCTCTTCTCGCTGGCGTTTCATCGTCCGAAGTTTTAGATGTTGCGCTATCGCATACGCTTTTGCACTGTGCAGTCTTTGCCATTGCGGGGTGCGTTGTCCTCGCTGTTATCGCTGTTATGATTCCCAGGTCACAGTGGCGGTTGACCCCTGAATAGGATTTGACGATGAACTCATTTTCCAAAAAACCGAATTTGTTATTTATTTTTACCGATCAACAACGCGCGGATACGATGCGGTGTTATGGCAATGATCATATTGATACGCCGCATCTCAACGCGCTTGCGGATAAGAGTTTTGTTTTTGAGAATGCCTATGTTAGCCAGCCTGTGTGCAGTCCTTCGCGCGCTACGATGTTGTGCGGTCTCTACCCGCATACTGCGCGCGTGCCGGCGTGTAATGTTCCGCTGCCTCGAGATGTGCAAACTATTGCGGAGATGGTGTCTGCCGATTATCGCTGTTGTTATAATGGCAAGTGGCACCTCGGCGATGAAATTTTTCCGCAGCACGGGTTTTCCGAATGGGTTGGTACCGAGGATTCTTACCGTCGCTCTTTTTCGAGTTCTGAACGCCACGCATATCGCAGTGCCTATCATCATTTTCTCGTGGAAAATGGTTTTGAACCCAATGCTGAATCCGAGGGTCAGCGCATTTTTTCCCGCCATGTTGAAGCGAGTATGGATGAACCGTTTACCAAGGCGTCTTTCCAGGGTGACCGCGCTGCCCAATTTATACGCGACTCTGGCGATGATCCCTTTGTGCTCGCTGTTTCTTATCTGGAACCGCATCCACCGCATACCGGGCCATTGAACGATTATTACGATCCTTCAGAACTTCCCGTTGGTCCCACATTTCGCCAGAAGCCGCCGGCCAATGCGTCTCTTCTCAATCGCGTTTTGTCCGCTTATTATATGGAGTCCGAGGAATACGGTTACGATCTTCGCACAGATGAAGGCTGGCGTGCTGTTCGCGCGCGTTATTATGGCAATGTCACGTTGATTGATCGCTCTGTTGGCAAGATTCTCGCTGCGCTTGAGGAGAGCGGGCAGGCGGATAATACGATTATTGTGTTTACCAGTGATCACGGCGAGATGGTGGGCGATCACGGCATTTTGGGCAAGACTGT
>JAGWBW010000106.1:9374-9881 GCA_021295695.1 Candidatus Latescibacterota bacterium | reverse complement strand
CGGCTAGGAGCGCGCGCTCGAGCAGCACGCGCTGGAACTGCCCGCCGGAAAAATTCAGAACATCGAGCGCGATCTCCCCGGTCAACCCCTGTCCAGAACCCACACCGAGCACCCCTTCAATACGCGTGTGGCGCGACTCCTCCACACCGATCACAAGCGCCATCTCATCACCGGTAGCTACGAGTTCAGGCGTATAAACCCGGTCAATAAACGGCAAATTTTGCAACTGCCTTACAAAAGCATCCACGCGCCGCTGGTCATACATCTCGCCCGCAACAAACGAAATATGCCGCAACAAAACATCTTCCCGCGTCGTTTGATTGCCCTCAAAGCGCACCGCATTGACATGCACCAGAGGACCGGGCGACACCACCACCTGCACGCGCGCGCCATAACGATGAAATCGGACATCTGCATGCAACGCGAAAAACGGATAGCACAGATCATCATAAAAACGCAACAAACGATCCAACCGCAGGCTCAAATCACTTTCGAGCAACACCATAC
>JAGWBW010000106.1:0-9350 GCA_021295695.1 Candidatus Latescibacterota bacterium | reverse complement strand
TATCTCCACAGACGCAACCCGCGTTCGCGCCCCATCAACAATAGCAAAAGCCCCCGTCGCCTGGTCCGCCCGCAAAGAAAAAGCCACCGCCACATGCCAGAATCCGCGCGCCTGATACGCCTTCAAAATGCGATAAACATCCTTTCGCAACAACGCCGAATCCACCGCAACGCCCGCCCGCGTAACCAACCACCCCCGCACATCGCGCGCACTTACAGACCGCGCCCCTTCAACCTGCACGCGCTTCACAATCGCACGCACCTCTCCCCCCGCACTGGACGCGACACAGACCAGCAACATCACAAGCAAAAAGTATCGCCATACTTTTATGTATTTATCTCTATTCATCTGCACCTTTATACGACGGGCGGGCACAGAAACACCGCCCCTACATTTGATTTTTCATCTGCGTCTATCTGCGTCCATCTGCGGATCAAAACACCGCCCGCATCTCCACGCGCCCGAGATGTATGGTCTGACGAGCCGGCCTTACACGCCCATCGTACATCACCCGCGCCGACACATATTTGCCAAAGCGGTAATCCATCCCCAATCGCCACGCCCAGTTCTGCCCCTGGCGATTACCCCTTGCCAACCCCAAAAATAAGGGCGCTGTATCCGTCGCCCAAACCCGCGTCCAATCCAATCGCCCGCGCAATCGCCCGCGACCGGGCAAAGCGTAAATCACCTCTGGCTGGACACCGGCATGCCACACGCGCAACGCCCGGATGCGTTCCCAATCTCGCCCGCTCAAAACGCCCAAACGCAAATACCATTTATGCGCGGACCTGAACGCACAGCGCAGCGCACCATTCGCACCATCAATGCGATAGGCAAAAGCCCCTGCGCCTTCGCGCGCTCTGTGTCCCAGATCAAATTCCGTCTCCAATTCAAGGCGATTGACAGGTCTCAATTTTCCCAACACGCCACCCTGCACAAAAACTTCAGCAGCACCCCCGTAAAGAGCGCGATTAACCTGATCGCGCACGCGCGCAGTCAAACGCAGCGATCCACGCCTGTGATACCGAAACAAATAAAGACGCACCAGTCCATCCCTGCGAGCACCCAAAATCCCGGCATCTGCATCAAAACCAAACAGATCCCAAGGAGCCGCGTGCCTGGTCCCAACCGCAATCTGCCGCTCCGCGCGCAACGACGCATCCAGCGCAACAACGGACAAAATATGCTCATCTCCAATCAAACGTCGAAAATCGATTTCCACGCGCATGCCCAGCGCACCATCGCGTGCAGGGGCAAACTGCCCATAATCATAAACCCGCACATAATTGCCATCGACATCGGGCACAAACTCCTCCACATCGCGCAAACCATCGCCATTGGCATCCTCCCAAATATATTCCCCCAGCCCGGACGCCACCTCGACAAAAATGGGCTGACTGACCCGCGTACTCGAAACGCGATACGTTATCTGGTGCGACGAGCCAGGACGATTATGCCCCAACCGCACGCGCCCCAGATGCGTCATTTGTTGGTGCTCACGCCCGATATGGATTTTCCCATGGGTATAAGAACCAGAAAAAATCCAACCCCTCCAATTTGTCATCTGTGCCCTGTGGGTGTGCAACCACCCGCGCAAACTATCCTGCCACACCGTTTCTCGCTGCCTGAACTTTCGATATTTCAACTCCGATACCCACGACCAGTTTCGCCTTTCGCCAACGCCCATGTGCCACACCAACTCCTGTTTGTCAATCCCCTGAGGTAAAACGCGCGGACGTGTGGCATAAAAAAGCGAACTGCTCCCCACGCCATCACCCACCCCATTTTCCAGCGAAAAACGAAACCCCGGCACAATACCCCCCACCGACACTTCGACTTGCCCCTCATGCCGGCGCGTCCCACCACTACCTCGCCCGAGCGACTCGTAGCGGTACATCCCCACAGGCGAATGAATCCCCACACTTTTCCGATCCGTTCGCACAGCACCCAAATGCCGTCCGTATTCCCCAGTAACAAAAAACGCCTTGCCCAAATCCCAACGCACAGCCATCTCGCCCTCGCGCTGGGCGGTTCGCGCAGTATCGGCTTGCCACCCCCACCGCCCGGCAGCCTGCCCCCGGTCCAATCTCTCAAATGCTTCAAAATTGGCTCCGACCTGGCGAAACCGACCCGTGACTTCAAAATTCCGTGCTTTCCACGCGCCATCCATGCGAAATCCGCGCCCACTTCCCATATCCCGGTCACTCAGAGCAAACTCCCCAGAAATACGCGCATTTGACCACGGCGTGTACGTCGCGTACACCACCCCCAACTGCCGATGCACTGAAGTTATCCCGGGCGATAATGCGGGACGATCAGACTCTCGAATCAGCGTTGTCCCCACAGACACCCCTTCGGCGAGGGACACGCGGGACTCTATACCCATCAGCCGACTTCTCATACCGGCATCAATCACCTGATATTCCACTATAACGCGGCTCTCTACCCCAATCGGTATTTCAGGCGTGAACGCCACATGCCCGCGCTCGTAATCAACCGTATAATCTGCCCCATCTCCGCGTCTGAGCAACCGCCCATTCAGATACACCCGCTCGGACTCTGGCACAATTTGCCCCCTCAACCCACCCCCCGACAATCAATAAGGCCCCTGAAACCCCTCAACCGTCACCAGCCGCCGCGTTTCCCATTGCCCCCGCGACACCGCTCCAAAAGCCGCAACCTGACCCTTCTCTCGATGAGCCAACACACGCGCGCCCTGCAACTGCCTCCGATAGCGCCCAAACACAGTCTCGTCAAACGCCATATCGAGATCGCCGAGCGTAGCCGAGACCTGATTGGCGTTAACCTGAAAAAACACGCGATCCAATTCTTGCAACCGCTTCGATCCACCTTGCTCTCCTATTGGCAAATTGCGATCGGATAGCACAGCCAATAAATTGACCCCATCGGCAACCTCGCCCGAAATGCGCAACTGCAAAGCCTGATGAACCGCGTGTTGAGACCCCGCAGTTACAGAAATACTCTTATGGCCGCCAATCGTCAATTTCTGCTCTTCATCCCTATCTCGCACAACAGGTGGCGCAAACACACGCACAATCGGTTGATCCCCATTACCTTTCCCCGGTTGAAATTGGCGACGCTGAACCACAGGTGCAGTCACCAGAGGACGCTGTCTAAAACGTACCACAATCTCCACACCCCGCACAACATCTCGCAAAAGCGTCAACAACGCGCGATCTGCATCCACCACATAATCCCGGTCCCGAATGAGCAATACCCCATCCACCCAAACCCGTTCGCTCGCCGCCTCAATCGCACGGTCAGAAATCGCAAAAGGCCCGCGGCTCCCATCCGCTTGAAACACCCGTTCCCCATCGAACAACGTAAACCGCTCTGGCACGGGAACCTGCGCGTGTGCCGTCACAACACAGGCCAAAAAAAATACAATACCCTGAGCGATACAAAGGGTGCTAAAATTCATCTCTCACGTCTCGCTTCTAAAAAAAATAGGACATCCCGCCCCGCGGAACATCCCGGCCTTTCCTCACTTCCTACTTCACAGTGAACTGGTCTGAACTGCGACCAGTTGTACACCGTTCCTCACTTCTCTTCTCTCACCCTTGAAACTTGCAATTGCAATTTCTGAATGCGCCCATTGCCCGAATCCAGAACGAACAACCTGCCAGCGCGTCCAAGCGCGACACCCCGAGGAAATTGAAATGCCATCGCTCCCTTTCCCGGATCGGGACCGCCCAAAGAACCTGCAACACCGCCTGAATCGAGATCAAACACCACAATGCGATGGTGTCCCGTATCCGCTACAATCAACGTCTGCTCAGGTCCTAAACAAAGTGCCGAGGGCTGCAATAAAATATCTTCTCCCATTGTCTTTCGAAAATTGCCAAACCTGTCGAACACCGCGATCCGATCATTCTCACTATCGCAAACATAAACCACCTCACGCCCCTCTATTGCGATCCCCAAAGGCCGCCGCAAATTGCCAGCCCCATATCCAAACCCGCCAAAACTGCGATCAACGCGGCTATACGTATCGATCTGCACCAGTTGATCCGCATCGATATCGCTCACCAAAATCTCATCTGCATCTGACACGGCAATACCACTGAGCGTACCCAGATCCATAGAACCACCAGTATCCGCACCCCCAATCACCGATAGGAGACGCAAATTGAGATTAAACACCTGAATGCGGCGATTTCGGCCATCAGCCACATAAATCTCCAACCCCTTGCCCGCGGCAATACCACCCGGTTTATTAAATTGTCCATCTTCCCAGCCCGGTCCTCCCACTGCCCTCAAAAAGGTGCCAGTTGGAGACAATTTTTGGACGCGATCATTTCCGGTATCCACCACAAACACATTGCCCGACGTATCCAGAGTCAATCCCTCGGGATCGAGAAACTGCCCATCGCCACCCCCTATTTCGCCAAAAACAGCCTCAAAGCGAAACGCGACCTGCACCTCTGCGTTGGCCATGCCAACCCATGCAAATACAATCAGGATGCAAAAAATAGGTCTCATAAAATCATCCCTCATCTCAGATCAGCGCGAAACACTTCGGCCCTCTCGCTTATACTTCTCGAGCAATGTCTTGAGTTCTTCAACAATCTCGGGATATTCTGCATAACAGTTAAATCGCTCAATCCGATCGCGTTCGAGATCAAAAAGCTCGCCCGGATGATCGTGTGGTACATACCCGCGTTCTTCCACAAACCAATCCGGCTCTTTATTATCATCCCCACTCGGCGCATCAATCAACACCCAGCGCCCCTTCCGAATGGCGAACTTCCCCCGAATGCTGTGATGCACAGTCGCCTCCCGGATGGGCGTATCAACAGTCTCATCTAAAAGCGCGGGCAATATATTATAACTATCTTCACCCATGTCTTCCGACAAAGACGCGCCGTTTATCGCCGCCACCGTAGCCATAAAATCGGACAGACAAATCACCTCATCGCAAACCCTGCCCGCCTCAATCTGACCGGGCCATCTAACAACAAACGGAACCCGGTGTCCGCCTTCCCACACATCGCGTTTCAACCCCCGCAAACCATCCATACTGTAATGCCCGTATTCCTGGATCCGTCTATACGCAAAATTTTCCGGCCCATTATCGCTGGTAAAAATAACCAGCGTATTCTCGGCAATCCCTTTTCGATCAAGTGCCGCCATCACCTCGCCCACAGCCCAATCCACCTCACACACAAAATCTCCGTATTCACCAGCCTCGCTCATACCCTTAAATTCATCTATTGGCACAATCGGCGTATGCGGCGCAGTCAGGGGAAAATACAAAAAAAACGGTTGCTCATCCGCCGCCTCAATATATTGAACCGCGCGCTGGGTCAACTCAGGCATCACCGCCTCCAGAGACCACCCCGGCGCCATAGCCCCGGGCGATCCAAACATTTCCTCGGGCTTCTCCTCAACTGGTTCATCTACCAACCGATCATTTTCAAACCATGTATAAGGCGGAAAATTGGGCACATCATCGCCAAAATAATAATCAAACCCGCATTCTATAGGCCCGCCAGTGACTGGCTTACTAAAATCGATATTCTTGCCCAATTCATACCGCTGATCCCTACCCAGCACCCCGTATTCCGCGCCTTCATAAGCCGCACGCCCATCCTTCGTATCCCAGTGCCATCCCAAATGCCACTTCCCAATACAGGCCGTGCGATACCCCTGATCTCGCAACAATGCCGCCACTGTCGTACGCCCCGGTTCAATCAAAGGCGGATCCCAGGGCCACAACACGCCGCCCTGCAACCGGGTGCGCCAGGAATATCGCCCCGTAAGAATCGCATAGCGAGACGGCGTACAAACGCTGGACGGCGCGTGGGCATCGGTAAAACGCACCCCCTGTGATGCCAGCCGGTCCAGATTGGGTGTTGGGATTTTAGACTCTGGATTCTGGCACGCCAGATCGCCATAGCCCATATCATCAGCGAGAATAAAAATGATGTTCGGATTGGACTGCGTCATCTGTTCACCTCAAATTTTCAAATTCGCCTGAATACTCGCCACTGCCCGCTCGACATCTTCTCGATGTCCAAACGAACTCAAGCGAAAATAACCTTCGCCAGCAGGTCCAAAACCCGATCCCGGCGTACCGACGACATGGGTTTCTGACAACAACTTGTCAAAAAAGTCCCACGACGACATACCATTCGGCGTCTTGAGCCACAAATAGGGCGCGTGTACACCGCCAAAAACCGTTATCCCAAGACTCCTCAGACCCGCCCGAATAATGCGTGCATTTTCCATATAATACGCAATCATCTCCTGGCACTCTCGCTCGCCTTCTTCTGTAAACACCGACAAAGCACCCAGTTGCACAATATTCGAAGCGCCGTTAAAAAACGTATTCTGGCGCCTGCCCCACAGCGTATTCAATTTGCCCGCCCCTGCGTCTTCCACAATGAGATCCATCGGCACAACCGTCCATCCCAGGCGTACACCCGTAAACCCGGTATCTTTGGAAAAACTATTGATCTCAATCGCGCAGGACTTTGCCCCCTCAACCTCGTAAATACTCCGCGGCAAATCCGCATCGGAAATATACCCGGCATAAGCTGCATCGTAAATAATCACCGCCTTGTGTTCTATGGCATAATCTACAAACGCCTGAAGCTGCGCTCTGGTTGCCACAGCACCCGTCGGATTATTCGGACTGCAAATATAGATCAAATCCACTTTTTGATCTGGCACCTCGGGCATAAAACCATTCTCTTCCGTACACGGCATATAAACCAGTCCTTCGTACTGATCGTTCACCGCCTCGCCCGTCCGTCCGGAAATCACATTGCTATCAACATATACCGGATATGCCGGATCCTGCACAGCAATCACATTATCTATACCAAAAATCGACTGGATATTCGCCGAATCCGACTTGGCTCCATCGCTCACAAAAACCTCAGACGCATCGAGTTCAACCCCGTACTTTGTATAGCGTTTCGCCAGAGCCTCCCGCATCTCAGGCTCGCCTTCTCCGCCATCGGCATAGCCGCGATACGTCTCCACACGCGCCATCTGATCCACTGCATCGTGCAAACCAGCAATCACGCTTTTGGTCAGTGGTTCAGTCGTATTGCCAATGCCCAACCGCATCACGGACACCTCTGGATGGGCATCGAGAAAAACCTGCGTCCGCCGCGCGATCTCGGGAAACAAATATCCCGCAGCCAATTTGTCATAATTTGCGTTAATACTCGCCATGTAATCTAAATCCTTTCACGTCATAGTTCACCAATCAACAACATATCGCGCCAAAAAATATAGACGCAACGCCTAAAAGTCAAAGACCAAAAATGCATAGGCGAATCTACGAATCAGCGAATCTACGAACCCCGCCCGTCCTCCCAAGATCAGTTTGCCATTCGTCTATTCGTCTATTCACACTTTATGCAGCAGAATCATTGCATTTGTTTTTGATCTTGTACTTTCGTAATTTCTAATGTACACATCTTACCTTTTACCAGGAGCACACATGGGATACACAGCTCAAGTGCGCGAATTTACAATGGCCTGTAACGACGACCTGCCAGCGCATCCGCAAAACATGACAGCAGAAGGCATCGCATTTATACGAGAAATGGTCAACGATGAAATGGACGAGCTAATGGCCGCACAAACCGTCACAGAACAGGCTGACGCGCTCGTCGATGCAATTTACTACATCTGCGATTTTGCCGTACGCAACGGCATCAACCTCGACCCACTCTTCGACATCGTCCACAATGCAAACATGCAAAAAGTTGTAAACGGAAAAGTCATTCGCCGAGAAGATGGCAAAATACTCAAACCCGAAGGATGGGAAGACCCCGCGCCCAAACTCATAAAAGAAATGACTCGCCAGGCGCGAGAAGGCGGGTTTGATAATAATCCATAATGACCTACTCTAAGGACACCCCATGATCTTTCGACTTTTTTCCATGATTTTGCTCATAATCTTCGCCCTGATCGGCACAGTAGCTGGCAATGCCCTCCGCATGCTATTCGACAAACCCTATCGCAATCGCCACAGCACATCTGATACAGATGACCTCATGATCACCGCTGTAATCAGCAACAGCCTCATAGCTGCGGCCATCGCCTTCTTTTCAGGTGCGCGATTCATAACCGCATTTGTAGGCGGTGCCGTGCTAACCGTTATCCTGGGCGACCGCCTCGACCGTGACCCCTTTCAAGAAACTGTATCTCTGGAAAAAGAAGACGAAGAACTCGCTATCAAATAGCCCCGCCCAGTGATACGAACAAAAGACAGCCCATCCAACTTTTTGGACGGGCTGTTTTGTTAAACTACACGAGTATATTCGGCCTTAGGAGCTGTTTTAAAACTCATTTTGCCCCTTCTTGGCTATGCGCTATTGCCCTGTCATTCTGAGCGGAGCGCAGCGGAGTCGAAGATGCTTCGGCTACGCTCAGCATGACAAAACGCCGGACATCCGTAGCATCAGGTATTAATTTTAAAACAGCTTCTTAGCGATTGGTCAATTCGAACACGCTATTTTCCAGCCAACGCTTAAACGCTTCATTTTGAGAGTATTGCTTGTAAAGTTCAGTATCGTCCGAGAGCAGTGCCATAATCGCCTTCTCCAACGCCTTATCGTGTTCAATCCGCGTATTCTGCTCATCTGAATGTTCCCGCGCATTGCGATAAGCACTATCCGCATCAACCATCTTCGGAACATCCTCGGTAATCATCTTGCGAATGCGGTCTTCATTGGTCCACGGAATATCGCCAAAAAGGTCGTTGAACAACCGGAGAATATTGGAAAGCCGGTCCATTTCCGGCTCTGGCTTATGAGGCTCAATCTCCGCATCCTCATCAGACAGCAGAATATGCATCGTCGCCTGTTTCTCGGTGCGATAGCTATCCATATCAATAGCACCCTCAATACCCAGCGACAAATCTTCAGTAACGGGCGTCGGCAGCTTGGGAACGAGAAAATTCAGAAAAATGGAAAGCTGTTCCCAATCCACATTCGCATAAGGAAGCACCTGAGACAAGAAGTTATATGCGCGTACAAAGGCTTTGGCATTGCCCTTAAATTCAACCTGTCCATCCTCATCCAGTTCACTCCGATAGACTGCCACACAGGTATCCAGAATGGGGTCAAAAGTCCCGCGATCATCACCCTTCAAATACGACTCTACCAGAACGCGGACTTGCTCATCTGAATAAACCTGCCGCCCATCCAGCGCAGCCTTGAGATCGTGCAACTTGTTCGGATCGGTCTCATCCGCCAAAATAGTCGTGCGGTAGTAATCGGCAAAAGCTTCCTTTATCCCATCGGCATCGTTGTAAAAATCCAGCACAAACGTATCGCGCTTATCCGGGTGAGCGCGGTTGAGACGAG
>JAGWBW010000387.1:4282-5041 GCA_021295695.1 Candidatus Latescibacterota bacterium | reverse complement strand
CGAGGATTGCATTTTTGTAACGGTCATCATCGGTTACATCTCGTCCAAACCACGGCGGCGGGACAAAGCGCGAACTTTCATCTACGGTCTCAAACTCGACTTCGGCTACTACCAGGCCCTTCAGGCGACCGCGGTACACATCCAGTTCAATTGTCCATATCCCTTCAACTATCTCATAGCGCACTTTTTCGACTCGCCTGCCCTCAGTTAAAGGCCAGAGAATATCAAATTGCACTCGGCTCAATTCCACCTCGACTTCCGTCCGCTGCACACCCTTGCCCTGTTTCACAGTCTGATAAAATCGCTCGCCTTTGCGGCGTAGTCGAACTTCCGTACCATTCTCCCCCACTGCGATATATCCCTGTGAGATTTTCACACCCTCAAAAGCCGTCAGATCCGGCATTTTTTGCACGCAAAATTTCCGTTCAATTTCTCTTGTCATAACAAAACGCGAGTTCCCAGATGTGAAAAGTAGGACAGGACGCTTTATCCCTGGTAATCGGGGATAGTAATGATAACAAACCTCATCGTCGAAAGCAATTTTTAAGATGATATTTGATGTAGCCATGCTTTCTCTATCGCATCGCGCCGTTTTTGACGTATATTGAAATTCGAAATATAATAATCTTGTATGACTACACCAAAAGGGAGATCGCACTATGTCACTCGATGGAAAAAAGGCTCTCGTCACTGGTGGCCGCCGCAATATCGGTCGCGGCATTGCCCTTGCTCTGGCTCAGGCAGGCTGTGATGTGGGCA
>JAGWBW010000387.1:2741-3893 GCA_021295695.1 Candidatus Latescibacterota bacterium | reverse complement strand
TGGACCTGGGTCCCCACAATATCCGCTGCAACGCCGTGATGCCGGGGCATATGGATCTGACCCATATTTTTGGCTCTCAAGCTCCGTCTGTGGGCAGCGTATCCGACAACCTCAAAGCCAATATACCCTTGCAGCGCCGCGGCACCCCCGAGGACATCGGACGAGCCGTTGCTTTTCTTTGCTCGCCAGCGGCCGGTAATATTACCGGTGCCTCCCTACCGGTGGATGGCGGTCTCTTGACCACGGGCGTCTAATGTTTGAAGGAGACGTGACCAATGGCTAAGACAAGAGATGCGAATCGAATCATAGATGATGTCACAGGGGATGATGAAGAATTGCAGCAGATGACAGAAGTTGCTCGTCTAATATATGAAGCCAGAAAGATGGCGGGCTTGACGCAGACTGAATTGGCAGAATTAATCGGATCTAAACAACCGGTTATTGCCCGCTTTGAGGATGCGGATTATGAAGGACATTCACTCACGATGCTTCAAAGAATCGCGATCGCATTGAATCAAAGGGTCGAGATTAATTTCGTACCAGTGGAAGGGCAACAAGCGGGCGTGTAAAAGTAGCAGGTTGAATAGCGGAATCTGTCTATCAAAACGGGTCAAGTCCAGTTGAGGGCTTGCCGAAGTTGGGAATTTCTGAGAAGGAATCCGTTGAACATGAATCTTAATAACTGATGTTAGGCAAGAACCACTGCGACAGCCATCAGGTCAAGCGGTACATATCTTTCACATAACCGCTCATTCATCGCTCAAAATATACACTTTTTCCGCCGACATTTGTGCTCCTCCACCTACGCTTCAAAAAACATTCCACAAATTCAAGTTGTGAATAAGACCGCAATATTGCATATTGAAAACATAATGAGGTGCCTGAGTTTCTGACAAGTCCCTTTTATCGCGTAATTTCGTGATAATTTCATTTTTTGGCCTGATATTTGCTTGAGTTCTGACTGTTGCGTTTGTCCAAAATATGACCAACCCTCAGACCAGGCATCTCACATGGCAGAATTTGATGCAATATCCAAACACCTCATTCAAACTTATCCCAACGACTTTGCCAGCTTCACCCTCGGACGCGAGGACATTGAAGTTCTTGCAGTTATTGACACAGAACAACTCACGATTGAAACACACCAGACCG
>JAGWBW010000387.1:0-2607 GCA_021295695.1 Candidatus Latescibacterota bacterium | reverse complement strand
ATGCTGGGCGGCGCGATCCCGGGTACTATGTCCAGAAGCATCTCGGCTACGAAATCGCGATTCATTACAGGGTGATCAGGCTGATTGAGATAGAAGGCGAGCGCGTCCTCAATGCCGGACATTCGGGTCTGATTCCTTTCACGCCATTGATGAAGCCACCTGAGGGGATGGCCTTAGATGCGTGGTTGCATCAGTGTATTCACACCGCTCGGACGCGCCCTATCGATAGATCATATAGGGCGGATTCTCTGGCTGGCATGGTGGCCTTGAGTGAGTTGGTATATGATTCTGAAACCATTTCTGCTATTATTTTCAAGGAGGGCATCATGGATATCTTGCGCGAATCATCTCTTTTTCAATCCCTTACCCAACAAAGCAGAGAAGAAGCCAGAGAGGAGGGCATTGAGCAGGGCATTGAGCAGGGGGGCAGGCAACGCACCATCGAAGCTATCCTCGAAGTGCTGGAGATTCGATTTGACCTGAACGAAGCGCACCCCCTATCCACCCGCATTTCTGCCATTGACGATTTGCAACGCCTCAAGCAGTTGCTCCGTGAGGCGATACAGTTGCCCAATCTCGAGGCATTTCAGCGCGTGTTAGATGCGTGATGTGATTTCCATACCAATCCCTCATTTTTACATTCTCGAAATACCACCGATCGTCCACACGCCCTCAACTTTGCCGACAACAAGAATGGCCTGTTCGCCGTTGCCAGATGCCTCGTCAGCAGTCACCGCCACAAGAACACCTTCAGGGCCAGATTGTGCAACCTCGATGTTTACATTGTTGAACGATGTGGTTCTTTCATTGACTTGCTGTGCCAGTTCTGTGGCACTTCCGATCCGGGTGACTTCACCAGCACCGACGTCAAGGAGTGGAAACCGGCAGAGAGTCGCACAGGCATCGCCATCGTTTTTGTCGAGTGCATCGCAATAGCGCCGGACATGATCGGTTGCGATCTCAACGGCCTTGGCGATCGCTGTTTCGTCGTCCTGCCCGTCGTGATAAGTACCCAATGCAAATCGCGCCTGGATACCCCACGAGTCGGCGGGCTTGGTGACAATGTAGGTGACGCGGTTCCAGAGGATGGGATCGTCGTCTGCGTTGTAGCGCGTCCATCCGCCTACAAGGTGAACTTTGTTGGGCGATTCATGAAAACGAACCGGTTCTCGCCCTCTCGTTAGAACCCATCAGCGTAGTCTCGAGCTGTATCGAAATACATGGTTGGGCCGTTTGCGGCAACTCTTACATGGGGATAACTCATCACAGCAGCCCAGGCATCTCCATTTTGAGATGCGTCGGCTTTGTAAAATTCAAAGTAGGCTTCTTCGGGTGTGTCAAAATGCATCTTGTATTTGGTCATTTGCGTTCTCTCTTAACCGTTTTTGCCGTATTGGTTTTCCTTGCCTCTGTTGTGAAACGCGTACCAATCGTCATCGGTCAGATATTATGGCACGATACCGCCCACCTGTGAGATCATCTGCGATCACACCAAGTTCAAGCATCGCTTTGATCTCCCGAATTTTGTGCCTCAGCAACGACTTCCTGCATGCCATCCCAATCACTCCAGGGATCACAAAGTTTATCGGATAGCCCGTAAAACCCACTCGCAGAGAGCTTTAGCGTTGGGAGTAGTCACCGCCAACACGCTTTAAACGTGCCCAACCATGGCCTTCAGGGCCGATGACGCCACCTTGGTCGCGTTGCTGCCTGAAGAATTCAGCAGTGTGATGATGAGCACCCCGAAGGACGGCAAAGTTGCCACAGCCAAATTTGGATTGATCGCTGAGGACAACAACGGCAAAGCAGGTAAAACTTCCGAGGGAGAGCGTGCAATCTGGATTCTGAAACAAAGGCGTACCGTTTACCCCGAGCACGTTGGCACTGCGATCTCCAAAGTGTGGTGTTTTGGGCACATGCCAATCATCTACTTCGTTCGCTGTTTTGGGAATGGCTCCAGACCACTGGCCATCAATGTGCGGGAAAAAGGCGTGATTGGGCACTTCATCGTCGGGCAGACCATGGTTGCCGATTTCTCTGGATGGCTCACGCGGATACAAGATTGGGGCAAAACCATGCGTTGGCGGATCAAAAGGACCCATCGTATTGGTGAGAATGTCGGTCAGCGCTGTTTTATTAATGAGGTCTGTGATGGCGTCTTCACTGCCGACATAACGGTTTCTTCTTTTGGGCGGATCCATTGTGCCGTTCAGGATTTTACCTGCGGTGATGTTGACCAGCCGTCGGGCACGTTGGGTCAGTTCTTTAGGCACGATGTTTTTGAGGATGATGTATCCATCCCGATAGAGCGCGCGTTTTTGCTCGAAAGTGAGTTCGGTTGGACCGTCTGAGCGTGTGTGTTTCATAACGGACATCTTTCTGGTTTAGATGACGATAACCCATTTCAGGGGTTTCAGTGCTTGGGGCTGGTTCTAATTAAAATCAAATGTTGCTGAAGGGGTGAAACGGGCGATCCCTTGTGTTTCTGCGGCCGGATTTGGATTTTGTGGATAATAATCGGGGATTTGCGTGCCCTTTCTCGCGAGTCTTACAGCCAATGAGATTCTTGGCTCGCCATACTCAAAAGGCAAACTGCGATGCATGATT
>JAGWBW010000105.1:1357-9850 GCA_021295695.1 Candidatus Latescibacterota bacterium | reverse complement strand
CGCTGTAAATATCCGGACAGAAAAGCCTCGGCGATCTTTTGCGCGTCTTCCGTACTGAGTTCTGCGCCCTCCCGATTTTCGGGAACATAATGCGATATGCGGCAAAAATCGCCATTGCCATCAATGCTGATGGTGAGTTCTTCTTTTTCAAGCGGTTTGAACCATCGCACCCGCCAGCGCCACGATGCTGTGTGTTCCGCAGCGAGCGTATCCGCACGCGCCAGATCGACATTTCGGATGAGATGTGTAAAATGGCTGGATCTAAAACTGCTGGAAAATGACGTGGTGCGTTGATAGCCTTCGAGATCGAGACCGAGTTGCCGGCGAATATCTTCTGCCTTCCCAATCGCCTCAGCCCGCGTGATAATGGACTCGCGAGCGTATTTGGCAAATCCTGGAAGGTCGGATATAAAATACACAGACCAACCGATCAGACCCAGAATGCCAAAGACGACGAGACCACTTTTGGGAATCAGATAATCCGAAGGGGTTTTGCGTTCGACCTCGGGTTCAGGGGGTGGTTCGGGTTCGGGAATCTCTGTTTCGGACGCTATATCCTCTGGCGGTTCAGGGGGCACCACCTCTTCGGGTTCCTCTGCCTCTTTATAGCGCCCCGTGATCACACCAAAAATAGCGGGAATCGCCGGTATAAAAATAATCGCAACCGCCAGAATGCCCGAGACCTTGAAGTAAAGACTATCGGACTGCACCATCGGATAGATGCCGAGAAAGCAATTGTACACATAATGCGAAATAATAGTTGCCCAAACACCGTAGCGCAAAAACACAATACCAAATATGACGCCCACCACGGTGAGTTCAAGACCGCGAATATAAATAGGCTCCTGCGGATAATTCGCGTGTAAAAAGGCCCATACAATCGCGGGAATAAGAACGGCCAACCAGGTGCTTCTCAAATATCGGATGAGCAGGGAAATGGCGAGCAGGCGAAAGAAAAACTCTTCCATTGTTGCGGCGAGGAGACCGATAAGCAGGGGATAGATCCACGGCAAATAAGTACTATACGTATTGCTGTACTGTGTCATCGCCGCGGGAGACCAGACCCCCAGATAGTCATTGCCCAAAATGTAAAAAATGGTGACATATCCCAGATGGGCAAAGGCAAGTCCGTAACCTATGAGGGTAATACGCGCAAAATTCGCCGATCTCCAGCCGCGCAGAGACAGTCGCGCGAGTGGATTTTTCCAGCCTTCTACATCCTGGGCGGCAGCCCCTCCGGCTGTACCAGACAGCGCGATAATAACCCCGCTGAGCACGGCACTCAACAGACCGCCAAAGATGAAAGTGAGAATAAAAGAAACAAAGGACTGTGTGGTATCGTAACCGAAGCGCGTGAGCGGATAGCCATTGACGGCACCGAGAAAACTGGTGGCAGCCACGAGAATGCCCACGCCGAGGGCAGCGCGCCATATCAATGTGCGCTGGCGATATTTACGCACGAGCACGACAACCATTGCAATGCCCAGTGCAAAAAAGAAAACCGAAGCAATATTTGTAAGTAAGCCCGCACGCGAGCGAATTTCTCGATAATTGCGCGAAAATGTTTCGGGCACTTTGAGGTATTCGGCAAAATAGCCTGCTTTGTCCCCCTTAACCGTAACGTTTAAGCGGTAGTGCCCATCATCGCCCACGACAAAATCTTTTTTTCGATAAGTAAAGGTGTGATCCATCCGATTGGGACGCTCAATACTCGACGCTTCGATGGATTCGTAATCATCGAGTTGAAAGCCCTGCACATCGGTCAAAAAAGTCTCCGCAATAACAAGGGCATCTTCTTCAGAAAGACTCGCGCCTTCGTCAGATTCGAGAATGCTGTGCGTAAACCCTACAATTCTTCCGCCGGGATCAATACGCACGCGGAGTTCTTCTTTTTTAAGCGGCTTAAACCAGCGGATATTCCAATACCATACCGAGACCCATTCGCGCACGAGGCGATTGGCTTCCTCAAGGCCCAGGGTGCGTTCGAGAAAAACCTGAGGCAGGCTGGAGTACGAGAAGACCTGAGCACTTTCGTAATCTGTGAGATCGTAACCCAGGCGGTGAAGATACGCCTCGGCAGATTGATATGCCTGCTCGCGATCCACGCGAAAATTGAGCGAGGCAACGGGAAGCGCGCGGTCAAAAAACTGGATATAACAGGTGAGACCGAGCGCACCTGCGATCAGGAAGCAAACAACCCATACAGCATCGCGTCGAGTCATAAAATTCTCCTTTGAAAGTTTCGGCGCAAAATCGCCTTAACATAATAAGATACTGATATTACGCAATCCTCAAGTAAGGTGCATACAAATAGTGAAGTGTTATGCTGGAAGATAGTTAATTTGAGGCCTGTCCGTTAATCACTCCGCGATTTGTTAAATTTGCTTGACACTGCTAAGACACCTTGTTAAATTTTCGGTCCTTCATGGAATTTTGGAGATTGTTTTACAATATGAATTTGGGGTAGTAGCTCAGTCTGGTTAGAGTACCGGCCTGTCACGCCGGTGGTCGCGGGTTCGAGCCCCGTCTACCCCGCCATTTGCCAAAAAGCTCGACGCATATAATGTGTCGAGCTTTTTGGTGTGTACTGTTGGAGGAAAATCAAAAATTTATGTCCATTGACAGACTGTACAACCGAATTAAAAACTCGCCGCCATTTAAGGACCTATCGAAAAAACTGGAATCGGGAGAGCGGGTCGTAACCATGCGCGGAGGATCCGGATCGATATCGGCATTTGCCATCGCGTGGATTGAAGAAACCGTACCAGGTCCAGTGGTGGTCGTATGTGCAGATGAGGATCGCGCCGAGGCATTGCGCAATGATTTGGAACGGTTATTGAACGAAGAACAAGTGGGCTACTTTCCAAGTTGGGATGTCGCGCATTTTGACGGGCGTTCCCCACATTTGGATGTGGTGGGATTGCGGATGGAAGCATTGGACCAGTTGCACCGGGGAGCCAGCGGCATTGTGGTCACATACATCGAAGCCCTGATGGGACACACCTTGCCCCCAGACCTCTTTGACTTGAGTGTAAAAACGCTTCGTCTGGAACAGGACGTTTCGCCCCTACAACTGGCCGATCATCTGGTGGAAATCGGATATGAACGGGTAACAACTGTGGAGGGTGTGGGGCAATTTGGGATGCGCGGCGGCATCCTGGATGTTTGTTCGTTTGGCAACGCGCATCCAGTCAGGCTGGAATTTTGGGGCGATGAAATCTCGTCTATTCGGGCATTTGATTTGAGCACCCAACGATCTATCACGCAACTGGAGGAAACGCGAATTTTGCCTTGTCGGGAAAGCGTACTCCCGCTGACAATGGCAGATATTTATTTGGAAAATCTGGAAATAGCAGAACGGGATCTGGGCATTGAATTGCCCGAGGTGCGAAACTTACTGGAGCGCGAAGGCATTTTTGAAGGACAAGAGCATTACCTGAGTGTGTTATACGGCGAGCGAACGGGGTTGTTGGATTACGTGCCCGAAGGATGCTGGCTCGCCCTCGATGACCCGGATGGCATCGCTACTGCCGCGGATAACGCCTGGCGCGCATGTGAGCAAATCGCACAGCGACAAAAAAAACGGCGGGCGGAAACAGAGCCCTTGCCAGCGCGGTGTGTACTCCGACAACCGGAAACTATGCTTCGACAATTGGAACACAGGCCCCGGGTCTTGAACCGCGCACTGGGAGGAGCATCAGAGGAAGTGGTGGATTTTGGCGGACAGAGTGGGCGACACTACGAGGGCCATTTACAGCTATTAAAAGAGGATTTACAAAAGCACTGGCTGAACGCTTATGAAGTGGTCATTCTGTGTGAAAGTGATGGGCAAAAAGCGCGATTGGAAGAAATTTTGGAAGAAAGTGTCGATGTGGTCTCCCTGTACGTGGGCACACTACAATCCGGATTTACATACCGCCCCGGCAAAGTCTTTTTGATCAATGACCACGAAATCTACAGCCGCGTACATCGCAGACGGCGGTATCGGCGCTTTCAAGACGCGCAGCCCATCAAGACCGTGGCCGCACTTCAGCGCGGCGATTTTGTCGTGCATGTAGATCACGGAATCGGTCGGTTCGACGGCGTAGAGCGAATTGAAATAGGCCGCATGTCCAGCGACTGTCTGACCATTGGATATCGGGATGGAGATAGGGTTTTTGTTCCGGTGGATCAGATGAATCAGGTACAAAAATATTCGGGACAAGATGGCGTAGTACCCGTATTGAGCAAATTGGGTACAGTGACATGGGAGCGGCTAAAGGAAAAGACGCGCAAAGCGATATTCAAAATGGCAGCAGAACTCGTATCATTATACGCCGAACGCAAGGCGCAACCGGGCATGGCATTTTCGCATGACGGGTCAGAAATGAACGCACTGGAAGCCTCATTTCCCTATCTCGAAACCCGGGATCAACAAGAAGCGATTGACGCCGTGCGAAAAGATATGGAAGCGCAGTCCGCCATGGATCGATTGATTTGTGGCGATGTGGGATATGGCAAAACAGAAGTGGCGATTCGCGGGGCGTTTAAGGCAATTTTAGATGGCAAACAAGTAGCAGTGCTCGCCCCCACAACCATTTTGGCGCAGCAACACTATCGCACATTTTGCGAACGGTTTTCCGAATTTCCAGTCCATATAGCGGTCTTGAGCCGCTTCCGCACGCGAGCCGAACAGATGCGAACCCTCGAGGCGATGAAAAAAGGCACCGTAGATATTGTGGTGGGCACGCATCGGTTATTGTCAAAAGATGTCAACTTCAAAGAGCTTGGCTTTCTGGTCATAGACGAAGAACACCGCTTTGGGGTACGGCACAAAGAACGATTAAAAGAAATGCGGCGCCTGGTGGATGTATTGACGCTTACTGCCACGCCAATTCCGCGCACCCTGCACATGTCGCTGATGGGCGCGCGCGATATGTCGGTCATACAAACTCCGCCCAAAGACCGATTGCCAATTCAGACCGAAGTGCTGGCATTTGAAGAAGACCGCATTGCCGAAGCGATCTTACGAGAAGTAGATCGCGGTGGACAGGTTTATTTTGTACACAATCGGGTTCAATCCATGCAGGCGATGATGGGTTTTCTCACGCGCCTGCTGCCGCAAGTGCGTTTTGGTATGGGACATGGACAGATGCCCGAACGGCAACTCGAAAAAGTGATGATGGACTTTTTTGAGCACAAATACGATGTTCTGGTCTCGACCATGATCGTAGAATCCGGTCTGGACATTCCCAACGCGAACACACTAATCGTAAATCGGGCAGATCGCCTGGGATTGGCGCAGTTGTATCAATTGCGCGGTCGGGTGGGACGATCGAATAAGCGGGCCTATGCGTATTTATTCGTACCATCCTGGCAAGCACTCAAAAAACCGGCTGTGAGGCGATTGCGCGCCATCGAAGAATTTTCGGATTTGGGATCGGGTTTTCACATTTCAATGCGGGACATGGAAATTCGGGGCACGGGCAACTTGCTCGGGGCGCAGCAACACGGACATATAGCAGCCGTGGGATTTGATTTGTACACGAGATTGTTGGACGAAGCCGTGCGACAAATTAAGGGCGATGAGACTGAACCCGCTATTGAGCCAGATGTACAGGTATCTGTCTCGTCGTATATTCCGGACGATTATATTCCGGATGCGGATCAAAAAATGCAGTTTTATCAGCGATTGGGCCAGATACGGCAAACTGTGGAAGTCCTGGCAATTGAGGAAGAACTCGCGGACCGTTTTGGACCTTTGCCCGAACCCACATCCGCATTATTGGACACCTTACAGGTCAAAATTTTAGCCCGCCAACTCAGGTTGTCGCAGTTGCAAATCGGACAGACCATGACAATGACCCTGTCGCTAGACAAACCGCTGATGCGAACAGATATTGAACGGATGGTGACACAATCGCCACTCCCCCTGGAATTTGCCCTGGGAGAGCCGCCAAAAATCGAAGTCGCGCTAATCGGAAATGGGCCGCAATCGCGGTTAGAATCGGCTAAAAATGTGTTGCAGAGCCTAATTTGAAGGCGTATATTCGATTAGTCGGAACCTTTTTTATTGCCAATAGTTTAGAGCCACAGGCGGGGGTATGACCGCAATGGGGGATCGCGTTTTGAAGCGGACGCGGTGTTTGAAAATCGGCCTGATAATCTGCCTGATTGGCATGTGGGGATGCGAAAGGCCACAAAAAGTTTCTGTCGTGGCACAGGTGGAGAATCGCTATCTGACCAAAGAAGCATTGGAAAGGCGTATTCCCACCCCGTTTGCAGGCAAAATCTCGCCAAAAGAAAAACAAAGATTAGTCGAAAATTGGATTGAGGAAGAAATCCTCTATCGAGAAGCCATAAGACAAAATCTCGACCAGGACCCCGAACTATCAGATCGCATCGATCGCGCTGTTCGGCAACTGTTGGCGAGCGAACTGATGGCACGCACGCACGCACGCGATGCCGAAGTCCTAGAGGATGAAATTCTCAATTATTACGAAGAGCATCAAACAGATTTTGAGCGCAATCAACTCGAACTCAGGGTACGGCATCTCGTTGTGGCAGACAGAAATGCAATGACTCGGGCGTGGAACCGGCTGCAAAGGGGCGAATTTTTTGAGCAGGTAACACGCGAAGTGTCAATTGATCAGTCGGCTGTAAATGGCGGCGATCTGGGATATTTTACCGAAGATATGGTCGGCCCCGCTTTCTGGTCGGTATGTCGAGATGCCAAATTGGGACATCGAATACGCACACGTACCGAATTGGGTTACCATATAATTGAGGTGATGGATCGGAACGACGAGGGATCAATACGCGATTTAGTCGATGTGCGCGGCGAGATTCAACAACGCATCCTGACCGAGCGCCGACGCGAGCAACGAGCAAAATTGCTGACCGAACTCAAAGAGCGGATTGAATGGTCAGTCGATTGGAAGCAATTGAATAGTGCAAAATGAGGACTGAGTTAACCACATGACTACTAATACAAGGAATTTAATGGACATGAAAATGCTATTTATAAACTTGCTGATTGGGGTATCCCTGCTCGCGGGCTCAGCGCGCGCAGAGCCTGTATTATTAGATAAAATTATAGCAGTGGTAGATGACAAAATTGTGCTGCGGTCCGATGTGGAGAACAAGCTGCGGCAGGAATTGATTGGTCGAAGAATTGATGTGCGAACCGTACCTCAGACAGAGCTTAAAAATATGTTTAATAAGGTGCTGGAGAATGAAATTCAGCGCAACTTATTACTGGTCAGAGCGCGAGAAGACAGCATCGAGATAGATGACGAGCGCGTGGAGGAGAGCGTGCGGGAGCAAATTCGCTACGTTAAGGAACAGTTTGGCGCAGCGGCTTTTGCAGAAGAATTAAAAAAAGCGGGATTGACCGAGCGACAGATGCGAGATAACTACAGGGAGCAAATTCGCAATCAGTATTTGGAACAGAGAATGTATGACATGCTGGTGCAGCAGGTCAGTGTGTCGCCCCGGGATGTGAAGGAATTTCAAGAAAAATACCGCCGCGGCGAGTCAAACACCGTGTCGTTGAGCCATATTTTTATTGAACCTGCTGCATCGACAGAACAGCAGGACAAAATTCGCCCCCAGGCAGAAGCGATTTTAGAACGCATTCGAGCAGGTGAAGATTTTGTAGCACTGGCAAAAGAATACTCACAAGACCCTGGCAGCGCGTCTCAAGGTGGAGATCTGGGCTTTTTTGGGCGCGGTACCATGGTGCCTGCATTTGAAAATGTAGCCTTTAGTCTCAAAGTCGGTGAAGTGAGCGACCTGGTACAATCGCAATTTGGCTTTCACATTATTCTCGTCGAGGAAATTTCGGGCGATCAAGTGCGGGCGCGTCATATTTTGTTTTTATTGCAAAAAGACGAAAAAGTCGCGCAGCAAAAGGCAATGGCATTGTATAAACAGATTCAAGATGGGGCGGATTTTGCCGAACTTGCGCGCGAGCATTCCGACTTTGAAGAAACAGCATCGCGCGGCGGATTTTTGAGGAACTTTCCCAAGTCTGAACTTCCACCTGAATATGCAGATGTAGTACGAGCACTCAAGCCGGGCGAGGTGAGCTTGCCCGTAAAACTGGAAGGCGGCTGGAATCTATTTCGGATCAATGACGATGCGACCGCATTAGAACAAATTGCCAAAGAAGAGCGTTTGCAGGAATTATTCCGCGAGAAACTCGCGGAAACGCGGGCGAAATTATATGTGGATGTGCGATTGGAATAGGATAGTATGAGATTAGATATCTATCTAAATACTTGTTGTCTGGTCCGGCGAAGATCAGAAGCCAAGCGAGCGTGTGGCAATGGGATTGTGACAGTAGATGGGCAAGAAGCCAAAGCGAGTCGCGTTTTGCGTGCCGGGCAAAGAGTGTGCATTGCATTTTCCGATCGTCTGTTAGAGTTTGAGGTATTGGCGATTCCACGAGGCAATGTATCGCGGAAGCAAGCATCTGAATATTATCGCATTATTCGGGAAGAAGCACAGGCA
>JAGWBW010000105.1:0-1347 GCA_021295695.1 Candidatus Latescibacterota bacterium | reverse complement strand
AGGCAAAGGCCGGCACGGGCTGGCCGTTTTTTATTTCATGCCAAAATTCGATACAGAAACAACTCCTTATAGCCGCCTGGCGACCATTTACGACTACGTAATGCGACATGTAGATTACGTGCATTGGGCGCATTATGTATCGTCATTGCTCGCACGCCACAAAGTCAAACCCAACCGCGTATTGGACCTGGCCTGTGGCACGGGCAGTCTGGCAATTGAGCTATACCGTCAGAAATTTGATGTCCTGGGCGCGGATGGATGCAGAGAAATGCTGGATATAGCTGTAGATAAAGTGCGTAAGTTGCACTATCCTATTCCATTTTACCATCGCAATTTGCTCGATTTGGGCGATCTGCCTGCATGTGACACAGTATTGTGTTTGTACGATAGCATCAACTATTTGCGGTCACCCGAAATGATCGCGCATGCTCTGGAAGAAGTGCATCGCATTGTAAATCCCAACGGTATTTTTGTGGTCGATATCTGTACAGAGAGCAATTCGAGACAATACTTTAGCAATATGCAGTCAGAAGATTCGGGGGATGGATTTTCATATCGACGGCACAGCTATTACGAGAAAGGTGTGCAATACAACAAATTTGATATCCATTTTGAAGACACGGATGAAGTGATCAAAGAAGTGCATCAACAGCGCATTTATTCTTTGACGGCGATTGAAGAAATTGTAGATAAATCACCGTTTGAAATGGTAGGGGCTTACGGTGGATTTGGGTATGCACCACCGACAGAATTTTCAGACCGGGTGCATTTTGTTCTTAAAAAATAGTTCAAAAAGTGGATATTGGAACTGCTGATGCAGTTGTACATCATGCCAGTGATTCAATTACAAAACGTGCGGGTCGTGCAGCAGGGGCAACCGATATTGGTCGATGCCAACACAGAGATCAATCAGGGCGAATTTGTCTATCTGACTGGACACACAGAAGCGGAGAAACGCGCGCTATTCAGACTGATTATATTTGAGGAATTGCCCGATGCGGGGATGGTAGTTGTAGGAGAATACGACTCGCAGCAGATTCGGAAAACGGATATCCCCCGGTTGCGACGACAAGTGGGTGTAATGTTTCGAGACTTCAAATTGTTGCACCATCGCACAATTTATGAAAATGTGGCTTTTGCGCTTGAAGTAACAGGTGTTTCACGGCGCAAGATCAAACGCAAAACACAGGCGATATTGTCGGATGTGGATTTGTTGCACAAACGCAATGCGTACCCAGATGTACTGTCGGGTGATGAGCAGTTGCGGGTGGCAATTGCGCGGGCACTGGTGAATGATCCTTTTGTCTTGTTGGCAGATGAACCAACAGCCAATCTGGATTCCGAGGC
>JAGWBW010000386.1 GCA_021295695.1 Candidatus Latescibacterota bacterium | reverse complement strand
CCAATCCGATCAGCCACCACAGATTTTCAGTGCTGTGCAATACCAGATCTCGTTGAATAAAGCTGTTAAACCGTGGCAGGACCAGTTCGACTAAGGCGAGGGCTACTATCATTGCAACGAGTGCCATCAGTACTGATTCGCCCAAAAATTGTCCGATCAATTGCTGGCGAGATGCGCCCACCACTTTTCGCAATCTCACCTCACGCGCTCTGGTGGATGAGCGCGCTGTTGAGAGATTCATAAAATTGACACAGGCTAATAAGAGAATAAAGCTCGCCACCAGCCCAAAAGCATATACCTGCTTGATATCGCCATATTCAGCAGTCGTAAGTCCCAAATCCGCAGTGCTATAAAGGTGCCTGCGGATGAGGGGTTGCAAGATGTACCGGGTCGTTTGGCGCACCTCATCACCCATGTATCGCGCTATCAAATCGGGTAGTTTTTGCTGTAGTGCGCGGTGGTCGTATCCTTCGGGCAATAGAATATACGTGAAAAAGGGACGCCAAACACCCGTGGGTTGCCAGATAGACCACATGTCCGCCATGCTGCCCTTTGGCGTGGCGGTCAGGCAATCAAAATAAAAAGTCGAATTGGGTGGAAAGTCGCGCACAATACCCGTTACAAAGTAGGTGCCGCTCAGTTCCTGGTGATCCACTTGTAGGGCTTTTCCAATTGGATTTTCGTTTTGAAAGAATTTGCGCGCCATGGACTGGGTCAATACCATTGCGCCCGACTGCGTCAATGCCGTGTTCGGATCGCCGCTTATAAATGGAATGGTGAACACATTGAAAATCTCTGGGTCTGCCACACACACGTCTTGCTGAAAAAAGTGGGTTTGGGCTTGCACCCAAGCGTCGAGCCGTTGTACACGAATGGCCTCCTGTACTTCGGGGAAATCGCGCTTTAATGCCGGTGCCAATGCGCCAGATGCACGCGGATTGACCGATGTGGTATTTTCCATTGACATGGCGCGAAAAACGCCGTAGATACGATTCGCATGGGCATGGTGTCGGTCATAGCTCAGTTCGTAATGAATGTAGAGGGCGATCAAAATTACAGACGCCATTCCGATTGCCAGACCCAGAATATTAATCGCTGTCAATCCCCTGTTTTTCAGCAAGGTGCGAATGGTGGCTGTGAGATAACTGCGAAACATATTGGCCTCCTGGTGCCGTTTTCAAAGAATAAATTTATAAAAACAGTAAGCAATTCTTGTGCCAAAATACTCTTCTCTATGTTTTACAAATAGTTATGGAAATTTGTGTCATGAGGACGTTTCAATAAGTGTCCGATTTTGATACAGTAGTGTCCGAAAATGAACACTTAGCCCAATGTGCCTATCGCGCTCATGGCTTTAAGGTACGCGGCTGAATATATCCACAACAAAAACAATGGTTCTTGTAGGGAGCGGTCAAGCTGTCTCAAATTCCAGGGTGGAGAGCTTCAGATTGGAAGGGCGTTTCGAGAGATAGAGCAGTTCTACGCCCACTACTTCATTCGATGCATTGTAATCAAGCACCACGCCCGGCGAGACTTCTTCTGACTCGACAATAGTAGAGTCGTCGAGGCGCAGATAAAGCGCGTCGGCTTCCTTATCGACATGTAGTTTCATAATTCGTTATTCCTGTGACTGACTTGGTTGTGGTGCTGGTGCCTGAATGAGTTCCAGGTTGGGAATGTCGGAAAAATCGTGGTCGTGGGATGCGAGAGGGTAGCCCAGCATAATCGCGGTTGCAGCGATCCATGCGTCAGCCTCCCGCATTTCTCGTCCCTCAGACTTGCGTTCGCTACGCAAGCGGGCACATGTGGTCACCAGTTCAGAGCCGGGCCAAATAACCTCGTATTGTTCGAGATGATGGGCGAGTTCGTTCTTTCGTCTGTCACCCCAACCTTTTGTGTACGCTCCGTACCAAAGCTCTTCCAGTGTCTGGAATGAGATGAGCACGCGTTGGCCTTGAATCTGGTTCTGGTAATACAGTGCCCTGGTATCTTTATTGAAGATGTATGAAACGATATTGGTGTCCAGGATTACCA
>JAGWBW010000104.1:23258-25277 GCA_021295695.1 Candidatus Latescibacterota bacterium | reverse complement strand
AATAACGCTCCATCCCCAGAGGCACAGGTGGCTGAATGCATCGAAGTAATGAGGACGATAACTTAAAACCCCTTGAATCTATGCGAAAGGATAGTTATGCAGTTCATCCAAAAAGACGCACAGATAACACCGCATTATTTTCAAGACGACGGTGTGGTTCCAAACAGCGCATTCCCTCTCATAGTCTATCAAGCTGCCCTATCATTGCCCGAAAACGACCCTGCGCGGGCATTTGAGCAGGTATTTGCAGCCAATCGCTGGTCGCGTTCATGGCGCAACGGTATTTATTCCTTTCACCACTACCACGCCACAGCGCACGAAGTACTGGGCATAGCGCAGGGAAGTGCCAGAGTGTGCATGGGAGGTGAACAGGGCGTGCGCTTGACAATTGGACCTGGCGATGTCATGGTTGTTCCCGCGGGCGTGGGACACAAAAATCTGGGCGCGAGTTCAGATTTACTGGTCGTAGGCGCGTATCCCGATGGACAGCACCCGGACCTGTGCCGAGAAAGTGCCCGTGAACACAGACACGCGCTGGAAAATATACCCAAAGTACCGATGCCTGCATCCGATCCCGTCTTTGGAATAGATGGTGCTATAATGAATTTATGGAAAAAGTAATACTAACCACCCTTCTATGAGGTATTTATGCAACAGACAAACATGCTGTACATCATTTCCGATCAACACAATCGCAACCTGCTCGGATGTTATGGTCACCCCACAGTGCAAACGCCCAACCTGGATCGGCTATCCGAACAGGGCACGCGGTTTACCAATGCCTACACCAACTTTCCAATTTGCGTGCCAGCGCGCGCATCTCTGGCCACGGGACGCTACGTGCACCAGATTGGCAACTGGGATAACGGACATCCATACACCGGAAACACGCCAAGCTGGCACCACCGCTTGCGCGAGCAGGGTTTTAACGCCACGTCAATTGGCAAATTGCACTTTAAGGGCCAGGGCACAGATCACGGATTCACGGAAGAAATCGAACCACTAAACGTCGTCGATGGCACAGGCGACGTACTTGGCTGCATCCGGGAACAGCCACCCTTTCGCAACAAACGACCGGGAATTAGAGAAGCGGGACCGGGCGACTCCACGTATTTGCAATACGACCAGCGCAATGCAGACCACGCAATAAAGTGGTTGCAAGAACATCAGCACGAAGAAAAACCCTGGTGCCTATTTTTGTCATTTGTATGCCCACACCCGCCGTATATTTCGCCGCCAGACGCATACGACATCTACGACCCGGATGAATTGCCCCTGCCGCCGCAATGGCGAACAGAAGATTGGCCCGACCATCCTGCAATGGACTACTTCAGGCGACTTTTCACATTTGATCCCCAATTCCCCGAGGCCATCGTGCGACAGCTAAACGCGGCATATTACGGCGTATGTACGTACCTGGACCGCCAAATAGGCCGGGTGCTAAACACACTGGACGAATTGGAATTGACCGATACAACCCGCATAATCTATACAACAGACCACGGTGAACACCTGGGCGGACGCGGTATTTATGGCAAATTTACCATGTATGAAGAATCCGCCGCCGTGCCATTTTTGATGGCAGGTCCCGATGTCCCCGCAGGCAAAGTCGTGGAAACACCTGTCTCGCTTGTCGATAGCTTCCCAACAATTTTGGAAGCAGTGGGCGCGCAACAAACCGAAGCGGACGAGGATTTGCCCGGCGAGTCACTGTGGACCATTGCACAAGAAGAAGACCGCGACCGCACGGTATTTAGCGAATATCACGCCGTAGGCGCACAGCACGGGGCGTATATGTTGCGAAATCGACAATACAAATACATATATTACGTCAATAATCCGCCGCAATTATTCGATACAACGGATGACCCAGAAGAGTGCCGAGACCTCGCGCAGTCACCCGATCACCAAGATGTCCTGGAAATCTTCGAATACGAATTGCGCGACCTCATCGATCCCGAAGCTGTGGATACCCAGGCCAAAGCCTCGCAACGAGAAATGATTGATTCCCTGGGGGGC
>JAGWBW010000104.1:15486-23245 GCA_021295695.1 Candidatus Latescibacterota bacterium | reverse complement strand
GTACCCGGCGAAGCACCAAAATTTCGGCAACACGGAGCGGAGTGATCACAGGAGATAATCATGGCTGAAACCGTCAAATTATTCCTCAATGGCGAATGGGTGGCATCTAAAGCAACGGAAACAGTACCGGTTTACAACCCATCGGATGGAACGGAAATAGCGGCAACGCCTTTATGTGACGCATCAGAAATAGATCGCGTAGTACAATCAGCCGCAGACGCATTCCCCGAATGGGCGAATACACCAGCCGTTGACCGCGCACGCGTGATGTTTCGGCTTGTCGCACTCATGGAAACGCACTTCGAAGAATTGGCCCAAATCGTAACCCGCGAAAACGGCAAAACCATGGAAGATGCACGGGGTGAAATTCGACGTGGAATCGAAGTCGCAGAATTTGCCTGTGGCGCGCCCGCGCTCTTGATGGGCGACTCGCTGGAAAATATCGCACAGGGGATTGATTGCGACACCATTCGACAACCTTTGGGTGTATCGGTAGGCATCACGCCATTCAACTTTCCATCTATGGTACCAATGTGGACATTGCCCATTGCTCTGGTATGTGGCAATACCTATATATTAAAACCATCGGAGCGCGTGCCCCTAAGTGCGATTCGAATTGGCGAATTATTGGCCGAAGCCGGCCTACCACCTGGCGTATTCAACATCGCACACGGCGGAAAAGACGCGGTAAATGCCCTGCTCGCCCATCCCGAAGTGAAAACCATTTCATTTGTGGGATCAACACCCGTAGCGCGTCATGTCTATGAAACAGCCACGCGCAATGGCAAACGCGTACAATCAGCCGGTGGCGCAAAAAATTATTTAATCGTATTGCCCGACGCCGACCTGGACTCAACCGTAGCAGCCGTAATGGGATCTGCTTATGGCTGCGCGGGCGAACGATGCATGGCCGGCAGTGTCCTCGTCTGTGCCGAAGGCGCGGGCGAACGTTTCCTGGAACCACTCAGTGAAACCGCACGCGAATTTCGAGTGGGACCAACCGACCGCGATCCCAATGTGGATATGGGACCAGTAGTGACCAAAACGCATCTGCACCACATCCATCAACATATTGAAAACGGACTGAGAGAAGGCGCAGAACTGATCGTGGATGGACGCGATGTACAGGTCGAAGAAACGCCGCAGGGCTTTTACCTGGGCGCCACAATTTTCGATCGGGTAAAACCCCAGATGTCCATTGCGCGAGAAGAAATTTTTGGACCGGTATTATCGACCATGCACACAGACGACCTGAGCGAGGCCATTGCCCGGTGCAATGCCAGCGGATATGGCAACGCAGCCGTATTATTCACATCGAGTGGCGGAGCCGCACGCAAATTTCGCCACGAAGTAAATGCCGGCATGGTCGGCATCAACATCGGCGTTCCCGCGCCCATGGCATTCTTCCCATTTTCCGGGTGGAACAATTCCTTCTTCGGCGATTTACACGTACAGGGCACCGAAGGCATATCGTTCTTCACGCGACAAAAAGTAACAATCAGCCGATGGATTGACACAAAGCGACAATTCTTTTAGCGTATGGGGCGTGCCCGTCATTATAGGGGCTAACCGCTATTCTCACAGGCAAATGCTATGCACGCACTCGATTTTTGGAAAACAGTGACAATGGATCATAGCCATTTTTTAGAGAACCTGATCGCCTTATTGGCAGAGCATGATATTGCGTATTGCGTAATTGGTGGTCAAGCTGTCAATGCCTATGTAGAGCCGGTGGTCAGTCTGGACCTCGGTCTGGTCGTCGCTATTGCACAATTCCAACAGGTCGTAGCCTTGTTGGAAGCGAACTTTCAGGTAAAGCAATTTCCACATAGCCTCAACGTGTATCAGAAGGGGTCTGACTTGCGCGTACAGATACAAACAGATGCGCGATATTTCGATTTTCCAGATCGCGCTGCACCACGCGAAATACTCGGCCTTGAACTACCAGTTGCACGCCTTGAAGATACATTACAGGGCAAAATATGGGCTGCGATGGATACAGACCGACGCAGCAGCAAACGGCAAAAAGATCTGGCCGACATTGCTCGCCTCATTGAAACGTATCCTTTTCTACAACCGCGCGTTCCACAGGAAATCCTTTCAAAACTGGTATAGAATCCAGGCTAATCAGGAGGAAACATGGCAGATGATATCAAAGCTGCGGCGAGAAATGCGCGGCAGGCTGCTCTGGTATTGAGTCAGACCACGGAAAAACAGCGCAATGTCGCGCTTGAAGCCATAGCACAGGCATTGCATGCAAATCGCGATCACATTTTAGACGCCAATAAACGCGATCAGGCAGCAGCAGAAAAAATGCTGGCACAGGGAGAAATCACCCTCCCGCTGATCAAGCGTCTGAAAGTAGATGCTGAAAAACTGGACAGTGAAATAGTAGTCGGCGTGCGCAGTGTCGCAGCCCAGGAAGACCCCATTGGCAAAACGCAAGCCGCGACCGAATTGGACGAAGGCCTCAACCTCTATCGCGTAACCGTCCCAATCGGCGTAATCGGCGTGGTCTTTGAATCGCGCCCCGACGCACTGGTGCAAATTGCGACCTTATGCCTTAAATCGGGCAACGCCATCATGCTCAAAGGCGGCAGCGAAGCATTTCACACCAACCGCGCACTGGCCGAAATCATGGTCGCTGCAACTGCTAAACTGGACAGCATCCCCGAAGGATGGATGCACCTTCTGGAAGCCCGAGAAGAAGTCGCGGACATTCTCGAATTACACGACCTTATCGACCTGATCATCCCGCGCGGCGGCAATGAACTCGTACAGCACATCATGAACAACACCAAAATCCCCGTAATGGGACACGCCGACGGCATCTGTCATGTGTACATAGATAAGGACGCCGATCTAAAAAAAGCCGTACGCATCGCCATCGATTCCAAGACCCAATACGTGGCCGTCTGCAACGCCGCCGAAACCCTGCTGGTACACGCCGAAATCGCCAGAAACTTCTTCGCTACGGCAATTCAAAAGCTCACCGACGAAGGCGTTTTGATCCGCGGCGACGCCCGCACCCTGGACCTCGCCGCCAGCGCAGATGTCCTGACCCCGGCCAGTGACACCGACTGGTCAACCGAATACCTCGACTATGTCCTATCGGTCAAGACCGTCGATTCGGTCGAAGAAGCAATCGCCCACATCAATGAATACAGCAGCCACCACACCGACTCGATCGTAACCGAAGACCAGCAAGCTGCGAACAGATTTTTGCAAGCCGTGGATTCGGCATCGGTCATGCACAATGCGTCAACCCGGTTTGCCGACGGATTTCGCTATGGCCTCGGCGCCGAAGTGGGCGTCAGCACCAACCGCCTGCACAGCCGCGGTCCCGTAGGCCTCGAAGGTCTCGTCATCTACAAATATGTAGTAACGGGTGAAGGACATATTGCGGGCGATTACATCGGCGAAAATGCCAAAACATTTACACATCGAAAATTGGATGCCATCTGGCGTCCGGAATAATGGCTCAAATGGAAAGGAATCTCATGATCAGGAACTACTTCATTCTACTTTGCTGCGCGTGTGTCATAACCTCGTGTGCAACGACACAGACAGAAGTTGAGACACCTCAACCACCAGTTCCCCAACCGCCACCATCACCCACCCTGTCCATCGATCCTGCAGTGCGAACGGGCGAACTGACAAATGGGCTTCGCTACGTAATCCGGAAAAATAAACGACCGGAAAACCGCGCCGAATTGCGCCTCGTAGTCAATGCGGGATCCATTCTGGAAGACGAAGACCAGCAGGGACTGGCACACTTTGCCGAACACATGGCATTTAATGGCACCGCCAACTTTCCCAAACAGGAAATAATCGATTTCCTCGAAAGTATAGGCATGCGCTTTGGCGCACACTTAAATGCCTATACGAGCTTTGACGAGACCGTCTATATGCTTCGCGTGCCCACCGACAGCACCGAAGTCATGGAAAAAGCATTTCACATTCTGGGCGACTGGGCGCATCGGGTAAAATTTGACCCCGAAGAAATCGAAAAAGAAAGAGGCGTGGTCATTGAAGAATGGCGTTCGGGACGCGGAGCCGGAGCGCGCATGCGCGACAAACAATTGCCAGTCTTGCTCAAAGACTCGCGCTATGCCGAGCGTTTGCCCATCGGCCAAAAAGCATTGCTCGACACATTCAAGCACGAATCCCTCACCCGCTTTTATCGCGACTGGTATCGTCCCGACCTCATGGCAGTCATTGCAGTGGGAGACTTTGAAACAGACGCGATTGAAACCCTGATCAAAAAGACCTTTGAACCAATTCCAAAAGCAGAGAACCCGCGTGCCCGAACCACCTATACGGTTCCCGATCACGGCGAGACCCTCTTTGCAATTGCAACCGACCCGGAAAATTCCCGGTCTTCCATCTCTATTTATTTTCTGCAAGATGTCGCGCCCGAAGGCACAGTGGAAGATTATCGCAGCATGCTGATTCGCAACATGTTCAACAGCATGCTCAATCAGCGATTTAGCGAACTGACCAAAAAACCCGATCCGCCATTTTTGGGCGCGGGATCCAGTCGCGGAAACTTCGTCAGAACCAAAGCGGCGTACATCCTGGGCGCAGGCGTCAAAGAAGGGGGAATTGAACGGGGTCTGGAAGCCGTCTTAACAGAAGCCACTCGCGTCCAACGCCACGGATTTACGCAACCCGAAGTAGATCGCTTAAAAACCAACATGTTGCGCGGCATCGAACAATCTTATCGCGAGCGCGACAGACGCCGTTCGCGCGGCTTTGCATCGGAATACATCCGTCACATCTTGACGGGCGAACCTATTCCGGGCATTGAAATCGAACGCGATTTATTTCGTGAATTACTCCCCGGCATTCAAGTCGAAGAAATCAACCGCCTCGTCGGCGAATGGATCACCGACAAAAACCGCGTCATTGTCGTCAGCGCACCCGAGAAAGATGGCCTACCTGTACCTTCCGAAGCTGACCTGCTGAACATAATCAACGAAGTCCAGCAAAAAGACGTGGAACCCTATGTGGAAGATGTATCCGACGATCCCCTCATCGCGAATATGCCAACGCCGGGAAAGGTCGTAAGCGAAACAACAATTGACACCTTTGGCGTCACAGAGTGGGCATTGAGCAATGGTGTAAAAGTCGTCATGAAACCCACAGACTTCAAAAACGATGAAATCCTGTTCACATCCTTCAGCCCGGGCGGTCATTCTCTATCAAGCGATGAAAATTACATGGCGGCATCCACAGCGACATCAGCCATAATGGAAAGCGGTCTGGGCAAATTCAATCAAATTGAACTGAACAAAAAACTCGCCGGCAAAGTCGTGCGCGTGTCGCCTCGCATCAGCAGCCTCAGCGAGGGCGTATCGGGCAGCGCATCTCCCGAAGACATAGAAACCATGTTTCAACTCATTTATCTCATCTTCACGGAACCGCGTGCAGATTCTCTGGCATTTCAAGCACTTCTGGACCGCTATCGAGGCATATTGCAAAATCGGGATATGAGGCCAACGACAGCTTATTCCGATACGATTCAAGTTACCATGTCGCAATACCACGTCAGATCGCGCCCGCTATCAAACGAAATACTGGGAGAAATGGACTTGCAAAAATCGCTGGCATTTTACAAAGACCGATTTGCCGATGCCAGTGACTTCACATTCGTATTTGTCGGCAACTTTGAGCCAGAAAAAATAAAACCACTGATAGAAACCTATCTGGGCGGATTGCCCGCACTCAACCGCGGAGAAACCTGGCGCGACACGGGCGTCAGAGCACCAAAAGGCGTCATTGAGAAAACAGTGAAACGGGGACAGGAACCCAAAAGTAGCACGCGGCTAATCTTCACCGGACCCTTTGATTACAACGATCGCTTTAAGCGATATGTCATTGGCTCAATGGGCGATGTCTTGCAGATAAAACTTCGGGAAGTACTCCGGGAAGACGAGGGCGGCACGTACGGCGTTGGCGTACGCACATCTCGTTCGCGTTGGCCCGAAGGCCGATACAGCATCTCAATCAGCTTTGGATGCGATCCCGAACGGTTGGAAGAATTGACGCAACTCGTCTTTGTCCAAATCGACAGCATGAAACAAAAGCCCGTCGAACAATCCTACATCGACAAAGTGACCGAGATGGACCTGCGGGGTCGAGAGACCAATAAGAAAGAAAACAGCTACTGGCGCAATACGCTGAGAACGTATTACCAGAATGAGATGGACTTGATGGCGTGGTTGACGTATGAAGACGAAGTCATCAAAAGACTCACAGCAGAACATGTGCAAAAAGCGACGCAGCAATATTTCAACATGGAAAACTACGCGCGATTTGTCCTGTTACCAGAAGAAGGAATGGCTGAAAAATGACCATAGATGCTGAGATGAACCGCTTAAAAAACGCCACCTATCCCGGTCGTGGCATTGTAATAGGACAAACCCCCAATGGCACATATATGGTTCAAATCTACTGGATCATGGGCCGCAGTCCGAGCAGTCGCAACCGCGTATTTGTGCGAGAAGGCGACGCGGTCAAAACCGACACTGTGGATAAATCGCAGGATGTAGATCCACTAACCCTGTACTATCCCATCCGCGTACTGGGCAACGCGCATATCGTCACAAATGGCGATCAAACCGACACAATCGTCCATACCCTTCAAAACGGCGGCTCGTTCGAATCCGCCTTAAAAACGCGCACTTATGAACCCGATGCGCCCAATTTTACACCGCGCATCTCTGGCCTTATCGACCTGGGCGACGCGCAAGCCTATCGACTATCAGTCTTAAAAACCGTTGGCGGTGATGCGCGCTATTGTTCGCGCCAATTCTTCAACTATGAAACCGCGATCCCCGGCACGGGTCACTGCATCACAACATATACAGACGACGGCAATCCCCTGCCCTCATTCCAGGGAGAGCCTTATGCCGTCGAATTATTCGACGACATACAGCAAACTGCCGATATATTCTGGAACCTGTTAGACGAAGACAATCGCGTCTCGCTACTCGTAAAATTCATCCATTCCGAGACCTCTGATCTGGTGATCGTGAACAAATACGGATCAGGATAAAAGCAGGATGCAAGGATTTTCAGGATTAAAACCCGCAGGAAGGAGCACCTCTATGGAACCAATCAAATACGGTATGTTCATCATGCCCTTCCACGCCCCGGACAAGCCATTGGGTCAGGGATTTGACGAGGATTTGGAACTCGTTGTCAAAGCCGAGGAACTGGGCTTTGATGAATTTTGGATCGGCGAGCACCACACCATGAAATACGAAACCATTGTCACGCCCGAAATTTTCATCGGACGCGCCCTGGGTGAGACCCAGCGCATCCGCCTGGGACCGGCACCGGTCTGTTTGAACCTGCATCACCCCGCCTATGTCGCCAGCCGCCTGTCTTTTTTGGATCACCTATCCAAAGGCCGACTCAATCTGTGCTTTGGCCCGGGCAGTGTCACTTCAGACCAGGAACTGTACGGACTGGATCCCAGATCGGGCGGCGCAATGACCGAGGAAGCCATTGACGCCATCCTCAATTTATGGACATCGGATCCGCCCTACGAGCACCGGGGAAAATACTGGCAATTCCAGCTCAAAGACAATATTGACGAAGAAACCCTGATCGGCTTCATCCACAAACCCCTGCAACAGCCCCACCCGCCCATTTCTATGCCGGGAATGAGCCGCAATTCACACAGCATGCAAATAGCGGGCGAGCGCGGCTTCCAGCCCTTTTCCGCCTGCCTGATAGCGGGCAATGTGGT
>JAGWBW010000104.1:0-15444 GCA_021295695.1 Candidatus Latescibacterota bacterium | reverse complement strand
TGGAAAATCGCCCGTTCAATCTTTCTGGCCGACACCACAGCCGAAGCCGTAAAAAAGGCGCAGAACAATTCCCTGGCAAAAAATTACGAGTACATCGGACGTCTATTCGACAAGGGCCTGGGACGCCGCGTGTACAAGCGCGATCTGGACATGCCCGACTCCGAGTGCAATTTGGACTATTTGATGACCGAACAGATTATCGCAGGCGACGTCGATGAAGCACTGCGTCGCCTGCTTGCCCTGATCAAGGAAACCGGTACCTTTGGCACTCTGGTGCTGATGGGCTACGACTGGGACGACAAAGATAGTTGGATTTACAGCATGGAATTATTCGCCCGTGAACTAATGCCAGCTTTGAACAAGGCAGTGGGCGCGGTACCGTAGAGAACAAAAAATGACACTCAAAGCATTGACATTTGACGTATTCGGCACAGTGGTCGATTGGCGCAGTTCGGTCATCCGCGACGGCGAGCGCCTGGGCGAGCGCAAGAGATTGGACATCAATTGGGCTGCATTTGCCGATGCGTGGCGCGGAGGCTATGGTCCGTCTATGAACCGCGTGCGCACGGGCGAATTGCCCTGGACAAAAATCGACGACCTGCACCGCATGATCCTGGACGAACTCCTGGAAAAATTCGGCATATCGGGATTATCCGAAGAAGAAATTGCGGACTTCAATCGCGTCTGGCATCGCCTCGACCCCTGGCCCGATGCCGCAGGTGGCTTATGGCGGTTAAAATCGCGGTACCTGATCGCCACGCTATCCAACGGCAATGTATCCCTACTCGCCAACATGGCAAAATATGGCGGATTGCCCTGGGACTGCATCTTATCCGCTGAATTGGCCGGGCATTACAAACCCGATGCCGAGACCTATTTGAAAGCCATCGAATTGCTCAGTTGTGAACCACGGGAAGTCATGATGGTCGCCGCCCATCAGGGCGACCTGCACCACGCAGCGAGCGTCGGCATGAAAACGGCTTATGTATTCCGACCCTTCGAGCGGGGTCCCAACGCAAAAAAAGATCTACCTCCCGATTTGGACTTTGACATCATAGCCCATGATTTTCACGACCTCGCCGATCAACTGGGGTGTCATTAACGAACATGAAACTCACCGATTTCAAAGTCCTGACATTCGATTGCTATGGCACGCTTATCGATTGGGAAACCGGGATGATCAAAGGGCTGGAGCCGCTTCTATCAAAGATCGAACACAAATTGTCGCGCAATGAAATTCTTCAAGCGCACGCGCGACACGAATCAACGCAACAAGCCTGGACACCGGGCATGCGCTATTCCAAACTCCTCGCCATAGTCTATAAACGCCTCGCCGAAGAATGGGGCGTCGCCGTCACGCCCGATGAGTGCGCCTCTTATGGTCAATCGATAAAACAATGGCCAGCGTTTTCCGATTCTGCCGACGCGCTACAATATCTCAAAAAACACTACAAGCTCGCGATCCTGTCCAACGTCGATAACAACAGCTTCAAATACAGCAACGACCGTCTCGGTGTTGAGTTTGACGCAATATACACGGCTGAAGACATAGGATCGTACAAACCTGCGGATCGAAACTTCAAATACATGCTGGAACACCTCAAGTCGCTCGGCATTGAAAAATCGGAAATTTTACATACCGCAGAAAGCTTATTCCACGACCACATTCCGGCAAACAAAAACGGACTTGCCACCTGCTGGATCTACAGACGCGCCAACGACGAAGGCTTCGGCGCAACAATAGACCCGGGCGAAATGCCAAACTACAATTTTCAATTTAATAGCATGGCGGAACTCGTAAAGGCACATCAGGCGGCTTCTTCTCACGGAGACATACCATGATCCAGAGCGGCGTTGCAAGCGGAGACATCACGCCAGAACCTGGCCCAGTGCTTCAGGGGCACTGGAACACCAACCCATCTCATTCCGTACTATATCCTCTGGAAGTGCGGGCAGTTGTATTTGCCGACGGAGACGCGCAAATAGCCATCGCCACACTCGACGTCATCGGCATAACCAAAGCCACCACTGACCGCATTCGGGCACAGGTGGCAAATATCATTCCGGGAGACAGCGTAATGGTAGCGTGCAGCCACACACACTGCGCCCCCGCCACACTGCCGTGTTTGGGCATGGCCCCCGACCCCGCATTTATGGATCGCATTGTCGAAACCACTGCCGCGTGCATTACCCAAGCAGCCGCAAATCTCCAGCCCGCAACCCTTGGCCTGGGATGCGGATCCGCGCATTTTAACATCAACCGCCGCCCGCTCCCCGGAGTCTCGAGCATGACCTTGAACTACGGCGGCATTGTAGATCGCCGCGTGCGGGTCTTACACGTAACAGGAGAAAACAACACACCCCTCGCCACATTATTCCACTACGCCTGTCACCCGACCACATTGAGCGGCGCCAACGGCATCATCTCGCCCGATTACCCCGGCATAGCCCGCAACCGCATTGAACAAACCCTCGGTAGCAAAGCACTCTTCTTACCCGGATGCTTTGGCAACATCCGCCCCGCCATCCTGAGCGAGACTGGGGGATTCGCATCCGCCACCAGAGAACAATTGGACGCCTGTGGTCACGAACTCGGCGATGAAGTCTGCCGCGTAGCTACGGGACTGAACACCCGAAGCGCAGAAGGCATATCTGCCCGTCGCACCGACATAGCAATTCCATTTGGCGACCTCATGCCCGAAGACGAATTAAAAAAGATGGCAACAGACGAAAGCGAACGCAGACAACTATTGACAGGACCCTGGGCAAGAGAGGTGCTGGAAATGGCGGCATCAGACACCGTCCCATCCGAAAAACCCACCGAAATGCAACTATTACGGGTAGGACCAATAGCACTGATCACCATACCGGGCGAACCCGTGCAGGAAATTGGGCATGCAATGGAAAAAAGGCTGCGGAATATCAACGAGGACCTGTGGCCCGTGGGCTATGCCAATGACGAGGTGGGATATTTGTGTACGGAACGGCAATACGAAGAAGGCGGTTACGAACCAAACGCCTATCCGTATTACGGAGAACCCGCGCCATATCAGGGCGAAGAAGAAATCATCCTGCAAACAGCAGACGCTTTAGTACGGGGCTAAAAATGGAACAAATCAATGTACCTTATGGCCGGGGAACCGTATCTGTTCAAGCAGATCCAAAACTCGCGCACTGGGATATAATTCGACCCTCATTTGAACCCGCACTGGAAGACCCCAAACGGCTCTTTCGCGAAGCCGTGCGCCACCCTCTCGGCACAAAACCGCTCAGAGAAATGGTCAAGCCTTCAGACCGGGTTGTAATCGCAACATCCGACGGCACCCGCCCCGTCCCCAACAAACAACTGATCCCCTATCTACTCGAAGAACTGCCCGTATCCCCCGATCAGGTAACCGTATTGATCGGCACAGGCACGCACAGACCAAACACAAAGCGCGAAATTGTCGAAATGTTTGGCGAAGATCTGGTTCGCCGCGTACGCATCGTCAATCACAATGCATTTAGCGAAAAGCAAAACGAACGGGTGGGCAAAACTGCGAATGGGACAACCGTATTCTTGAACCGAGAATACCTCAATGCAGACATACGCATTGCCCTCGGATTTATCGAACCGCACTTCTTTGCAGGTTTTTCAGGCGGACCAAAAGCCGTCGCGCCCGGCGTGGCGAGCATTGAAACCATTTTCCGACTACATCGCGCCGAACTAATCGCCGATCCAAATAGCACCTATGGCGTACTCCATGAAAACCCACTACACCGGGAGATCCGCGAATGCGTCGCCCTATGTCCCCCGGATTTTTTGCTCAACGTGACACTCAACGCAGAAAAGAAAATCTCGGGATATTACGCAGGCGATCTCTCCACAGCCCATGCAAAGGGATGCGCCGATGTAAAAGCCTCGGCAATGGTACCCGTCGAGACCCCCTTCCCGCTGGTCGTAACATCCAATAGCGGCTTTCCTCTGGATCAAAACTTGTATCAAACCGTAAAAGGCATCTCAGCCGCAGCGCGTATTGTAAATGACGGCGGAACAATACTGGTCGCGAGCGCGTGCAGCGATGGCGTGCCCGATCACGGCAATTTTGCGGCATTGATGCGCGAAGGCCACACACCTGCAGACGTGATGGACTCGGTTTATGCACGCGAACCGATCCTCGACCAGTGGCAGGCGCAAATCCTATCGGGCATATTAGACCGCGTAAACGTAAAAGTCTATACGGAAATGGACAGCGATGAAGTCCGCGCCTGCAAACTACAGGTCATACCCGACCTCAACGAATCCATACGCAACCACTTAAAAGCCGAGGATACTCGTGTAGCCGTGTTACCCGATGGCCCACTGGTCATCCCCTACCTGAAGAACTGATCCTGCATCTGTGTCCATCTGCGTCCATCTGCGGATACGCGCCTCAAACAGGACCAGCCTTCAGAATCTCATCGCTAACCCCATCTTCAAACTGCACAAAATTCTCCTTAAATAACCGCGCCAGATGCGTGGCTCTCGCATCGTATTCAGACGGATTAGACCACGTCGTACGCGGAGACAAAATACTACCCGTAACATCCGGACAGGTTTTGGGGACCTCAAAACCAAAGCGCGGATCTGTTTCGCACGCCACATCTGTCAAAGCACCATTGTGTATCGCCCGAATAATCGAACGGGTATTCGTCAGTGTAATGCGCTTGCCAACGCCGTAGCCACCACCCGACCAGCCCGTATTGACCAGCCACACATCCGAATTGTGTTGCTGGATTTTTTCTGCCAGTTGCTCGGCATATTTTCCCGGATGCCACACGAGAAAAGGCGCACCAAAACAAGCCGAAAAAGAAGCCTGTGGTTCGGTAACACCCATTTCTGTACCCGCGACCTTAGCCGTATAACCGCTGATAAAATGGTACATCGCCTGTGCGGGCGTAAGCTTGCTCACCGGAGGCAAAACACCAAAAGCATCGCAAGTTAAAAAAATCACATTTTTGGGATGGCTGCCCACACATGGAATTTGTGCATTGGGAATATATTCGATGGGATAAGCCGCGCGCGTATTTTCTGTAACAGAATCATCATCGTAACTAACCACGCGCGTATTCTCGTCAAAAACGACATTTTCGAGCACCGTCCCAAAACGGATCGCATTGTAAATCTCCGGCTCGCGCGCTTGCGAAAGGCCAATGCACTTGGCGTAACAACCGCCCTCAAAATTGAAAATACCGCGATCGCTCCACCCGTGTTCATCATCGCCAATAAGACGGCGCCGCGGTTCGGCTGAGAGCGTGGTTTTTCCCGTACCAGACAGACCAAAAAAGAGCGCCGTATCACCCGCTGCACCCACATTGGCCGAACAATGCATCGAAAAAATATCCTGCTTGGGCAAAATATAGTTCAAAACCGTAAAAACACCCTTTTTCATCTCACCCGCATACTCCGTCCCCAAAATAACCATCTCTCGCATTTCAAAACTCACATCCACACTCGTCGTCGAGGTCATCTCTGCCGTATATCGGTTCGCGGGAAACCTGCCCGCATTAAAAATGACATAATCCGGTTGGCCAAAATTTTCGAGTTCTGTGCGCGAGGGACGCATAAGCATATTGTGCATAAACAGGGCATGGTAAGCGCGGGCGCAGATAACGCGCACCTTAATGCGATATTTGGGATCCCAACCCGCATAACCGTCAACCACATAGATGCGATCACAAACATTGAGATAATCGATAGCCCGCTCTCTATTGACGAGAAACGTGCGCTCGTCGAGCTTGATATTGACCTCACCCCACCAGATATCGTCCGCACTATCGGGATGATTCACAATGCGCTTGTCCTCTGGACTGCGCCCGGTCTTTTCTCCCGAACGCACAATAAGTGCCCCAGTACTCGTAATAGTCGATCCGGTCTCGTGGGTCAGTGCCTCTTCGTAAAGCACCGCTGGCGAAGCATTCCGCAAAATAAACGGCCTGGTGATATTATAGCGTTCCAGATTTATTCTGGTCATAAATTAACTCCTCTCAATTGTCAGTTCTCAATTCCAACGCCACAATATATCACACAAAACACTTCAAACCAAATATTACCCCGCAACTAAAAATTCCTTCATTTCTCACAAATAGTGATATCTGGAGGAAGACATGCCCAAAAAATCGTTGCGCGTTGCCGCATGTCAAATGCATGCCGATGAGAACATCGAAAAAAACACATACGAGATTATCGACCGCCTGAACACCTGTGCGCGTAAAAAAGTGGATATAGCCGCATTTCACGAAGGGATTTTATACGGCTATTCCAACTGCCCCGACTTCTGGTCAACCCTGGATCAAACGCGCATTGAAAAAGCCGAACGACAGATTACTCACGTATGCCGTGAAAAAGGCATTGCCGCAATCATCGGCTCAACCCATCTCGAAGATGAACACCGCTACAACAGCCTGATCGTCATAGATCGCGATGGCACCGTGCGGGGACGCTATGGCAAAATACATCTGGCGGGAGAAAAATGGTGTGAACCCGCGCAACACCTGCCCATTTATCACTTGTGCGGCGTACCATGTTGTTTTTTAATCTGTCACGATATACGATATCCCGAACTCGTGAGATTGCCCGCCGCAGCCGGTGCAAAAATCTGCTTCTTCGCCAGTTGTGAAAGCTCTGTCACCTCAGAGCACAAATTGTCGGCCTATCGCGCCATGCCCATCAGCCGCGCAACCGAAAATGATATTTACGTAATCATGGCAAACGCCCCCGCCGACCCCCTGGATATCAACCGCGCGGGATCCTCGCACGGCGAATCAAAAATCATCCACCCGGATGGCAATGTCATAGCCGAAGCCGGCATATTCACCGACGAAATCATAATCCGCAAATTAGACCTCCATCAGGCATCGCGCAACATCGCATTGCGAGCCGTAAATGACATAACGCGCCTGCGCGAATGGATGAAAGAAAAGGAGCATTCATGAAAGGAACGAGACCAAACATCTTGTGGATCTGTACAGACCAGCAGCGATATGACACCATTGGCGCACTGGGCAATCCCCATGTAGATACTCCCAATATCGACCGCCTGATCGCCGAAGGATTTGCATTTACCCATGCGTATTGCCAGAGTCCGATCTGCACACCCAGTCGGACGAGTTTTTTGACCGGACAATACGCCAGTGCCGTACACGTAAACGGCAATGGCAACTCGCATTTCCCAGACGCGCCACCTCTGGTCACCAAAATACTCGCAGACAATGGATACGACTGCGGACTAATCGGTAAATTGCACTTATCGAGCGCGCATGGGCGCATAGAAAAAAGAACAGATGACGGATATCGATACTGGCAATACAGCCACGGGCCCCGGGACGATTGGAAAACCGGACACGATTATGCCGACTGGGTGCGATCAAAAGGCGAGATATTGGGCGAACTCATCAAAAGTCCCGATGGCGTACCCGCAGAACTGCACCAGACGACGTGGTGCGCGGAAAAAACCATCGAATTTTTGAGCGAACAACGCGATGGTCCCTGGTTGGCCTCTGTGAACATCTACGACCCGCATCCGCCATTTAATCCCCCCAAAACGTACCGCGATATGTTCGATCCCGAACAAGTAAACGGTCCCCTATTTCGAGAAAGCGATCTCGCGCAACAAGAAAAGCTGCAAGCCATAGACTTCCAGTCCAAAGGACGGCATCCCAGTGAATTGGATATCGGAAGCCCCGTGATCCCCAAAACACCGACGCGCGGACTGCACGAGTCAGAGACAGCCGGAAAACGCGATGCAAAAACCCTGATCGCCGCCTATTATGCCATGATCAAACTAATTGACGATCAACTCGGGCGCATAATTGCCGCATTGGAAGAAACTGGACAGCGCGACAACACATTGATTATCTTCACCAGCGACCACGGCGAAACCCTGGGAGACCATGGGTTAATTCAAAAAGGCTGCCGTTTTTACGAAGGACTGGTGCGTGTACCACTCATTTTCTCATGGCCGGGTCACGTAAAATCGGAACAAAAAAGCGACGCACTCGTCGAATTGCGCGACATAGCGCCCCTCTTATTGGAACTGGCTGGCATAGAAGTGCCCGAACGAATGCAACCGCATCCTCTATCACCCATACTCAGCGGCGATCAACCCCCCGACGAACACCGCGATTTTGTGCGCTGTGAATATTACGATGCACTCGATCAAGCCGACGGAACATTTGCCACAATGTATCGCAACCGACGCTACAAACTCGTAGTCTATCACGGACACGGCCTGGGCGAACTTTACGACTTACAGGAGGATGCAGAGGAATTTGACAATCTTTGGGACAGTCCCGATCATGCAGACATAAAACTCGACTTAATGCAGCGCAGTTTTGATGCATCAATGCTCGCAATGGACAGAGGACCAGAACGCATTGGACCGATGTAAAACCTGAACTTATATTCATCGTCGCGGAGGTATTACATGGCAAAAAAACCCGTTCAAAAACCAAGAATTAAAATCATGGCAGCAGACTGGTCATTGAGAGACTACCCTTCTGCGAGAAATCCCTGGTCCATTCGGACCAAAGTGCGGAGAGTAAAAGAAGCGGGATTTCACGGCATGTCGTCTGGAGCCGATGCAGAACTGGCCGCCGAATTGCAAAACAACAAAATGGAAATGGTAGGCGGGGTAGATGTGGGCAGCAAGAAAGAAGCCGATAAAAAAATGAAAGCATTTGCCGACATAGGCGTGGTTCACATCAACGTCCAACTGTGCGATCACGATACGAAAACAAAAGCTGCGGTAAAAGTCGCGCGAGCAGTCGTCAAAGCCGGCAAAAAGCACAAAGTCAAACCCGCAATCGAGATCCATCGCGACACATGCACAGAAACGCCGGAAAAGGCATTTGCACTCGCCGATGCGTACCAGAAAAAATACAAAAAGAAACTGCGAATGAACTTCGACCACTCGCACCCGGCAATCATCAAACAACTCCGCCCGCACGAATACTGGGAGCGATTGTCTGAGCGCATCGACCTCTTACAAATGCACGAACTCATCCACTTTCGCCCCTTCACGGGCAGCCATTGTCAGACCCCGGTGACAAATGACAAAGGACGACTGGATCGCGATTTCAAAATCTGGTTGACGAATTATCTCGAACCCGCCCTCGATGCGTGGTTACAGGGCGCAAAACCTGGCAAAACGCTCTATATCGTACCCGAACTGGGGCCCCAGGGATCTGGATACGCGCTTGCCTGTTTTCCCGACATCTGGCAGGATGCCATCCGGGAAAAAAATGAGATCATAAAAGTCTGGCGCAAGCTGATGCGAAATTGGAATAAATAAATGGAGATAGAACATGTCTAATCGCAATAGCCAAATATTGATCGGCTCCATATTATTGGACCTCAATCGCTGGGGCAATCCCAAAACACCGACCTACGAAGTAAGCGACTGGACCGACCGATTTCGGGAAGCTGGATTTGACGGAATAGAACTATGGGAATATCACGCCACATTGTGTTCAGACACCGAACGCGAAAAATTGCTATCCTCTAATTTCCCCGCAACAATCTACAATACCTATTGCGACTTTGACGACAACTCTGCCGATGCGCGACAACATGCAGCAGAAATGATTGGCCTGTTCGGCTCAACCGGTGTAAAATTCAACGTGGGCAAAGACCCTGCCCTGCGCGACACCTATCTGAACAACTTACGCGCCTGGCGGGAACAAGTCCCGCAAACCTGTACATTGCTCTGCGAATGCCACCCGGGCACAATAGTTGAAGACCCCGATGCCGCCAAAGCATTCTTCGACGACTTGGGCGTTGATGGCTGGGAAATCATCGTACACTGCTTCATCCCCGAGATGGACATCTTAAAGCGATGGTTTGACCTCTTTGGTCCCAAAGTCACGCACGCCCACACGCAATTGCGCGATGAAAACAGCAATGTCCATTTGCTTCACGACCATCCCGAACGCGCTCAAACGGCACTGGACCTCATGGCTGAATACAAATTCACCGGATCCATCACCGTCGAATTTTCCAAAGGAACGCGCGAACCCGGCGAAAATATGGACGACCTCTGGACAGCGGCAAAAGCTGACCTATCATTCTTGCGCGCACATGTCTAAAAAACAAAAAAGGCTACTATTAACCTCGTAGCCTCCCAAAAAAACAATATGTTAAAACCTTTTAAAATTTGTTATTCTTCGGCTTTACTCAAAATTAGATCCCTCACATTATCACTGAGATGAAAATGTATCTCTTGCAACCGATCAAGAAAAGGTTTTACCGCCCTGATATGGCCCTCTTGTTTGGCTTTGAGTAATACACCTGCTGTACCTGTTACACGCAAACCTCGCAGGCGAGCTATTTTTCTTGCGAGTTTTTCATCAATAATAACCAGACTGTCCAATTCTTCTAATGCTAAAGCCAACACCTCCGCTTCACCTGAGCCAAAGTCTGTACTCAACCCCAGAACTTGAGATGACCGAATGGCTCGGGTTTCAATCCATTTATAATTATCTATCTCTGGCACATCTTCGCCTTGTCTGCGTCCTATCTCCAATTCTGCTACAACTGCTTTTGGAATAATAATCTTCTGATAGAGTTCTTGAAGCAGATCGAGAAGACGAAGTCGATGGAGGTAAAAGATCGGCGATGTATTGCTGATCACGACCTCAGGCATCTTGGAGGTCCTGTTCTAATTCTTCATCTGTCATATCAAATACGGACACGCCGTAGTGACCCATATTTTGAAGAAACTGGATGCGTGACATGCCCGCAAATTCAGCAGCATGCCCGGAAGACATCTTACCCATTTCATAGAGCTTGGCAGCGGCGGCCATGCGGACCTCCTGGGTAAATTCTTCAGGTGTCTCTTTTAAGGACAGAAAGATCTCTTCTGGTACTTCAATCTGAATCATCTGCATTTTTGTTCCTTTGGTTTCATTATGGTCATTCAATAAATTTAACCAGAATGCTCTTCCTGGTAATTTTTAAAGATACTCAATATTACATAAATCTCAAACCCGTATCACAACCTTGCATTTTTGTAAACTGCTATTGTCACTGTACATCTTTCCTATTGAATTTTATCCATCTCTTTGTAAATTAGCCATCCGTAAATCCTGTAGAATGGTGTACACCTGATCCAGAATGGAGTATTTAATGGCTAAAAAAGTAACAATAGCATTGATTGGCGCCGGGATGTTTGGCGGCGATATTCACGTCCGGGCGTTTGCAGATCTGCAACGCAACGGCATCAGTGGCCTGATGGGGCGAGTGGGCCTCGACGCCTGGGCGCGCGACCTTGCAGACATCGAATTTGATCTCGTTGCAGTAGCCACGCGCAGCGAAGCATCTGCACAACGCGCAAAAGCCAATTTTGAACAATGGACCGAACACGCCCCCGCACCCTACTGGGGCGAAACACCCTGGGAAGATGTCTTGCGCGACTTTCCGGACCTCGACGTCATGGCCGTTGCCACACCCGACAACCTGCACACGCCCGTGGTACTCGCAGCATTGAACAACGGCACTCATGTCATCACCGAAAAACCGATGTGCTTATCAATACATGAAGCCGATGAAATGATCGAACTCGCCAATGAAAAAGGACTGGTATGCGCGGTAGATATGCACAAGCGCTACGACCCGGATCACATGCGCATTGAGCACGACATAGCCAATCGCATCGGCGATCCAATCTATGGACTCGCCATGTTGGAAGAACCCCTCGAAGTATCCACCAGCATATTTAAATGGGCAGAAGAAAGCGACCCCTTTTCCTATGTGGGACCCCACTGGGTTGATCTATTTTACAACTACTACCGCAGCAAACCCGTATCCCTCACAGCCGTAGGACAAAAAAAACGCCTCATACGCGACGGTATTGACGCTTATGATGCCGTCCAGGTACGCGTAGATTTCGACAACGGCATGAGCATCTACTTTCACAACAACTGGATCACACCCGATGATTTTGAAGGTCCCGTCAATCAGGGACACGAAATAGTCGGCACCGACGGCAAAGTGGAATCCGACCAGCAATATCGCGGATTTCGATTCTGGTACGCGGGCGGCGGCAGCCAGAGTTCAAACAACCACTTTACGCGCAACGTCAAACGCCCCGACGGTTCAGAAGTCTATGTGGGATATGGCACAGACAGCATCATCGTGGCACTGGTCGCAATATGTCGCATCGAATTTTTGGGCGAAACCCTATCAGATGTAAAAGAAATTTATCCCACCGCTGAAGACGGACGGATCACAACGGCAATCGTAGATGCTGCGCGCATCGTCCGCGATCGCAATTTTGAATACATGCGCGAAGGCAAAGGCGCTACTGTTACAGCGCAATTCGGCGCAGATGGCATCACCATCGTCGATCCCAACCGCGTATCTGACGGACCCGATGCTGTATTTGAAAAAATATACGATAGGCCTTTATAATGGGAAAAGAATTTGATATCACCCCTGTTGATGTGCCAAAAGTCGATACAAAATATCGCCGCATCGTGACGCCTGTACCCCACCCAGACTCGGTGGCAACTCTGGAAACCTTGCACAGAGTGGAACCCATCTCCATGCGCGGACAACCGCCCATTGTATGGGATCGCGCAGAAGATTGTCAGGTCTATGACAAATACGGCAACATGTGGCTCGACTGGAGCTCGGGCGTACTCGTCACCAATGCCGGGCACGGCATGCCCGAAGTTCGACAAGCAATCATAGATCAGGTAAATACCGGACTATTGCACAACTACGTATTCCCAGGCGAAGAGCGGGCGCAACTCGTCGAGTTTTTGATAGATCTGGCACCAGAAGGATTGGACAAAGCATTTCTGCTAACAACCGGATCTGAAAGCACAGAAAACGCCTTGAAACTCGCGCGAACACACGGCATTACAACAGGGGGAAAAAAGAAAATCGGCTTTGTGGGATTTGAACGCGGATTCCACGGACGCACAATGGGCGCACAACAAGTCGGCGGAATGCCGGGACAAAAAGACTGGATCGGAAACGAAGACCCCGCCATTGTGCAAGTACCCTTTCCCGATGGGTATTGGACAGAAAATGTAGATTTCGACTTTTTCTGCTCTACAATCAAAGACAAAGGATTAGATGCAGACGAAGTATGCGGTGTCATGCTCGAAACATATCAGGGCGTGGGACCTGATTTCGCGCCCGTGGCGTACGTACAGGCACTATCTGAATGGTGCAAAGCACACGGTGCCCTCTTAATTTTTGATGAAGTACAGGCGGGATTTGGTCGCACCGGTAAAATGTGGGGATTTGAGCATTACGGCGTAATCCCCGACCTGATATGCTTTGGCAAAGGCGTAAGCAGTTCCTTGCCGCTATCCGGCGTAATCGGCAAAACCGAGGTCATGGACTTATACCCCCCCGGATCAATGACAAGCACCCACACGGGCAACCCGGTCTGTTGTGCAGCGGCACTCGCCAGCCTAAAAAAAATTGTAGATGACGATTTAACCGGCAATGCAGCGCGCCTCGAACCAGTATTGATGAACGGAATCAAAAAAATTCAAGCCGCGCATCCCGATGTGGTCGGGCACATAACCTGCAAAGGGCTCGTAGGCGGCGTACAAATGGTAAAAGCGAACCAAAAAGAACCCGACCCGGACCTGGCGCACGAAATTGTACTGCGTTGTTTTCACAAAGGACTACTATTCTTTGCCCCTGTGGGCGCGTGGGGACAAACCGTAAAAATTTCTCCGCCATTGACGATTCAACAAGACGCGCTTGAAGATGGCTTACAAGTGCTTGGTGAAGTTGTGGATGAAGTACAGATGTAAAAGGTAAGAAGTAAGACGACCACCCAACACCGCCCCACTGGATTGCGGCTTAAACCCTGCCGCAATGACGACTGCTCTTCACATCTCACGTTTAACGCTTTTTGAGGATTTTATATGTCAAACGAAAAACGCGGACGACTCCGCGAAGTAGCGGCATTATTCTTTAAACTCGGCGTCATAGGCTTTGGTGGACCCGCAGCGCACATCGCCCTGATGGAAGACGAAGTCGTTGAAAAGCGCGCGTGGTTATCGCGCGAGCGATTTTTAGATCTCGTCGGTGTAACCAGTATTATCCCCGGACCAAACTCGACGGAAATGGCGATACACCTGGGATTCTTGCGCGGCGGTTGGCTCGGACTATTGCTGGCTGGCGGATGTTTTATATTCCCTGCTGTTACATTGACCACAATCCTCGCCTGGGCTTACATGACGTATGGCGCCATCCCAGAGGTTGCCGACCTGCTCTATGGCATCAAACCAGCGGTACTCGCCGTCATCCTGGGCGCACTCTGGCGACTGGGGCAAAAAGCCGTAAAAGGCTGGCGACTGAGCTTTCTGGGCCTGGCTGTCATGCTCGTGTCCCTCACGACATTTAGCGGCGTGCTCGCGCTGATTGGCGGCGGAATCATCGGGATGTTCTGGCTAAAAATGACCCGCTCCAGAGACCGCGAACACATGGCTGTAATAGCACCTGTAGCTGGCACGGGATTGACCATGCTCGCAAGTCAGGGCGCCGTATCCGCAGCAGGACCAACCCTGTGGGCACTGGGCCTATTCTTTCTAAAAATTGGCGCAATCCTCTACGGCAGCGGATACTTACTCATTGCATTTCTCGAAGAAGAACTCGTGCTCAGATATGCCTGGCTAACCCAGGAACAATTGCTGGAAGCCATTGCCATCGGCCAGTTCACGCCCGGACCCGTATTATCGACTGCGGCCTTCATCGGTTACCTCGTCACCGGCGGTAAATTATCCGGCGCACTCGTCGCTGCGGGCGCGATCTTCTTGCCATCCTTTGTATTTGTCGCTGCATTGAATCCCCTCTTGCCCCGGCTGCGAGAATCTGAATGGGTGGCGTCTTTTCTCGACGCCGTAAATGTCTGTGCCGTGGGATTGATGGCCGCTGTAACAATACAACTGGGCTATCTAACCCTGGATTCCGTACCCAAAATGGCAATCGCAGGCATCGCATCCATACTGATATTGTGGCGCGGTGTCGGCGCAGTATGGCTGGTCGTCGGCGGAGCCGTTGTGGGTTGGATACTCCTCGCTGCGGGCTTATAGGGATGAACCAGGAATATCTCAAACCCGAAGTCGTCTCCCGGCTCGCGCGTCTGGACCTGATCGCCCGCATGGTCGTCGAAGGATTTATCACCGGCTTGCACCAAAGCCCCTACCACGGTTTCTCAGTCGAATTTTCCGAATACCGACAATACATGCCGGGAGACTCCCTGCGCGACCTGGACTGGAAAGTATTCGGCAAAACCGACCGTCTCTACGTCAAACAATACGAAGAAGAAACCAACCTCAAAGCCCATCTCCTCATAGACGCCAGTGCCTCAATGGCATACGGCTCGAATTCCATCACCAAATTCCAATACGCATCTTATACCGCAGCCGCCCTATCCCACCTCATGTTGCGCCAGCGCG
>JAGWBW010000010.1 GCA_021295695.1 Candidatus Latescibacterota bacterium | reverse complement strand
TCATTGATCCCGACGAACTGCTGGCGCGCCATCGCAAGGTTCTCGAAACGCTGAACAGTCCAGAGATTTTCTTTGAACGCTGCCGCACGCATTATGCACATCGCGCGCGCAGACCGATTCCATCAATGCCAATTGGTTGGACAGAACTCAGGGCGGGATTGCGCTCTTTTTGGCATCAAGGTGTGGTAGGGACTTATCGGTGGACGTTCTGGAAGTTTATGGCCCATATGCTCGTGCACCATCCCCGCGATTTTGGCGATAGCATACGCATGTCCATTCATGGCCGTCACTTGATTCTCACCACGCGCGACGCCCTGCAAGTCGATGAGGTGCAGACATTTTTGGATGAGGCGCTGGATCACCTGAAGCGATTTAGCGAGGGATATAAAGAGGTGAGTGTCGGTGATTACGCGAGCAAGTTGATGCACGCTTTGCACGGGCGGGTTGATCATTTTCAGGACGATTATCGCACTTTGCAGCACAACGCCGAGGTGATGTTGAAGGCGGCTCAGGAATACTGCGAATTGATCCGCGAAGAATTCCGCCACCAGGTTGCTGAACCTCTTGAGCGTTTTCAACAAGAGATCGAAGCAATCCTCGAATCATATCCCACCCAAAGCGATTTGCAACCTGCTCGGTAAGACGCACTTCGATAAAAAATAAAAGCCCTGTATCCTAAAAGATACCGGGCTTTTGCTTTGACCAAGAAGCCGGAGACACTGTCTTCGGCTTTTTGGTTTTAAGCGAGCACAGCTTTGAGTTTGTCTTCTATCGCGCTTTTGGGGACAGCGCCGATAAGCTGATCTGCCTGTTTGCCATCTTTAAAGATGAGCAATGTGGGGATGCTGCGGATGCCAAACCCCTGTGCGGTCTGCTGCGCGTTATCCACATCGACTTTGCAGACTTTAACGCGACCGTCGTATTCACGAGCGAGTTCTTCAATGCTGGGGGCAATCATTCGGCATGGACCGCACCACGTTGCCCAAAAATCCACAAGCACGGGAAGATCGGAATCGACAACTTCTGTTTGAAAATTTTCATCTGTAATATTCAATGGGCTTCCCACTTTGATACTCCTTTCAGATTGGGTTTTGTTCCGATAAGAATGTGCTAAACTACCAGATTTGTATGGGGTTGTCAAGGGGATGCGCGGCAGATTCGGTAGGCCAGATGCGCGAGAATTTCGTGCGGTGTTCCGCCGCTGGACTTGAGACGATTGTCTGCATCGAGAAGGGCATCATGGGCATTCCAGAGTGCTCGTTCGTCAAATAAACGGGCCTGTTCAAGGTAGTTATTGACAAAGAAAGCGGGTACTTTTAGACGCGAAGACAGAACGTTTCTGGGCAGGCGCTGGCCCGCTATCCATTGCGCGCGTCGCAAAATCCCAAAGTGACGGACGAGTAGCGCGATCGTACCGGCAGGATGTTCTCCCTGTTCGCGGAGTCGTCCAATAAGGATCTGTGCCTTGTCCAATTGGCGGTGCCCGAGTGCGTCAGCGAGTTCAAAAACCGTGACTCCCCGCGTGTTGTCGATCACCTGAACGACGTCTTCGCGCGCGATTGGGTCGGATGGGGTAGCGATAAAGAGTTTTTCGATTTCGCTGTTCAATTCGCGCAGATTTGACCCAATGCTCATGTGGAGCAGGTGAGCCGCGTCGGACGCGATTTGCCTACCCAGGGTTTTGACATGTGTTTGGATCCAGGCCGGGATTTCATTGTCGTAGGGCGGGCGAAATTCGATTGCAACCGCGCGTTTTCTAAGTTCGACAAATAGTTTTTTGCGTCCATCAGGTTTGGTGGCTGTGATGATTATGGTCGTTGTTTCGGGTGGGGATTCGATGAGGGACAAGAGTTCGGGAGGGGCTGAATCGGGTAAGCGGTCGGCATTTTTGAGGACAATCAGACGGCGTTGCGCCATCATTGGAAAGGTGAGTGCTTGTGCAATGATCTGCGGAATATCGATGTCTTCGGCGCGATAGATGTCGAGATTGAAGGGGCGTGCTGCGGGTTCAATAAGGGTTTCAATCAGGGTGTTGAGAAGCTGATCGCGTTGAAAGTCTTCTTCCCCGTAGAAGTAGTAGAGGGATGAGATTTTGCCTTTTTTTACGGCATCGAGAACCTGAGCTGGCGATGGGCCAGTTTTGCGAGGACGTCGGGTAGCCATCTGTGTTATCCAAGGAGTCTGAGTCTAAAGGTCTTTGAAGTCCGCGTCTTGAATTTGTGAATCGTCAATGTCGCGCAGGGGTTTTTCCTTAGATGATGTACGCGCGGTCGAGCGCATTAGTATGGCGAGAAACAAGCGGCCGACAAAACGAAAAAATAGGACCAGGACAAGAGCAATGAGGAATAGACGAAGCAACATGAGTTTTTCCTTAGCCTTAATAGATCAATCTGCGGCGGTGTGGCGATATGGAGATGTGGATTCAATTTTGGGCGCGCCAAACCATCGCCAGATCAGGCTGATTAGAACAGGTACAATAACCAGTGTGAGGGCAGTAGCAAATGCGAGACCAAAGATGACAGCTACGCCCATTGGACCCCACCACTGACTGCTGCGCCCCCCAATTTCCCATGAAAATGAAAAAAAGTCAAAACTGATACCCGTGGCAAGGGGCAACAGGCCCAGGATAGTCGTTATGGCTGTGAGAATGACGGGGCGAAATCTTACGACGCCTGCGCGTATGATCGCTTCGCGTGCTGAAAGGCCGCGTTGGCGCAATTGCAGGGTATAGCCGATTAGAACAATGGCGTTGTTGACAACCACGCCTGCAAGGCTGATCACGCCAATGCCCGTCATGAGAATGCCAAAAGGGGTTCCGGTGACAATCAGACCGATCAACACGCCAATCATAGACAAAATGACGGATGTGAGAATGGTAAAGGGCAGGGCCAGAGAATTGAATTGCGTAATCAGAATGAGCGCGATGCCCGCCAATGCTATGAGCAAAGCTCCGGAAAGAAAGGCAGTGGCTTTTTGCTGTTCTTCATTTTCCCCGGAATAGGCGATCTGGTAGCCTGATGGCAGGGGAAAATCGGATAGGGCTACTTGCACATCGCGCATGGCTGCATCAGATGTGCGGTCTTGCACTTTGCCTTCAATGGAGATAACGCGCTTGAGATCTTTGCGCCGAATGCTGCCAAATCCCCCGCCCGTTTCTATGCGTGCAACCGCGCTTATGGGCGTAATTTTGCCATCTTTTTCAATGGTAATACGTTTGAGGTCGGCAAGGGTGTTGCGCTTGTCGGACTTGAATCTCACGCGGATATCGTATTCGTCTTCGCCGAGTCGATATTCGGATGCTTCTGAGCCATAAACAGCTGAGCGCACCGTAGCGGCAATCAGGCGCGTATTGAGGCCCGCTATTGCAGCGGCTTCTCGATCTACAACGATGCGGACTTCGGGACGCCCGCGGTCATAGTCATCTTTGAGATCGACAACGCCGGGCACTTCGGCCACGATGCGTTTGATGCGTGCGGATAGTTGACCTAAGATCTCGAAATTTTCGCCGGATACCTCAACGCTGATGGGCGGGCCTACGGGGGGGCCACCGCGTTCTTGGGACAATTCGATTTCGGCGCCGGTCAGGTTTTTGAGTTTGCTGCGAATTTCCTCAATGGTCTCAAAAGAGGATTGCTGCCGAAAGTTTTCATCGACAAAGTCTATGGAGATGCGACTGGCATTTGAAACGCCCTCGCCGCCTGCAAATACATCGCCGCCGGAGACACCTACGTTGGCGACATAGGTTTCAACATCGGGAATACCGGCGAGAATGGATTCGATCTGGCGCGCCAGTTGATCCGATGTTTCGAGATTTGTGCCAGATGGCGCGCGCACATCGATATAGGCTGTGTTGGGTTCAATTTCGGGAAAAAATTCGATATCCCGGCCTGTGAAATAGTACGCCACAATAACGAAGATGAGTGTGCTCGCTGCAAGAGAGAGGGTTATTCCCGGGTAATTGAGTGCCATTTCGAGGCGACGCTGATAGGCGTTGAGGCTGCGCTGGAGGCGGGGAGATGTCTCTTTGATTGTTCCTCGCACCGTCATGAAAGATGCACAAAATGTGGGATTGAGGACGAGGCCCACAAAGAGGGACGAGGACAGGGTGATGATCAGGGTTATGGGCAAATATTTCATAAATTCGCCCATAATACCGGGCCAGACAATCATGGGTGCAAAAGCACACAATGTCGTCAGTGTTGAGGTTATCACAGGCCATGCAACTTCTCCTGTGCCTTCCAACGCCCCCTGGATGGGAGATTGGCCTTCTTGCCGGTGGCGATAGATATTTTCGACAATGACGATAGCATTATCGACGAGCATGCCGAGTGCGAGGATCAGGCTAAACAAAACGATCATATTGAGCGTGATGCCCATAATGGATATGACGATAAAGGAAATGAGCATAGAGAGAGGAATGGCGATACCGACAAAAAAGGCATTGCGGAGTCCCAGGAAAAAGAGAAGCACCAGGATGACGAGGATCAGGCCGGATACAATATTGTTTTCGAGGTCTTTGACCATCATGCGAATGTCTTCTGACTGGTCGCCCAAAATAGTGATTTGTGTGCCTGCCGGAAGGGTGGGTTTCAAATCGTCAAGCGCGGTCTTAATCTGATCGGCGATGGCAATCAGATTTTCACCGCTGCGCTTGATAATTTCGAGGCTTACACTGGGTTTGTGGTTGAGACGGGCGTAATTTGCGCGGTCCTTAAACCCATATACAACATCGGCAACATCGCGAATATAGACCGGGCGGCCTTGCGACGCTTTGATGAGAAGGTCGCCAATTTGGGGAACGGTTTCAAGTTCACCGGGCACGCGCACGGCGTACTTGTACGCGCCTATATCCACGCTGCCGCCAGGAAGGGTCAAGTTTTCGCGTTGAATGGCCTCAATCACGTCCTGGATGGCGAGTTTGTAGGCGATGAGACGGTCGGGATCGACATCGACTTTGACTTCGTGTTCGAGACCGCCCACCACGCGTACTTCGAGGATGCCGGGGATGGTTTCGATATGATCGGCGAAGTCTTCGGCAATTTCTTTGAGCCGAATCAGCCCATAGTCGGCCGACAATGCGACGAGCATCATGGGGATATTGGAAAAGTTGACTTCGAGAACCGCGGGGTCTTCAGCATCATCGGGTAATTCTGATTTGGCGAGATCAACCTTGTCTTTGACGCGCTGGAGAGCATTGTCAATGTCGGCATTGGGATTAAATTCGACTGTAATTGACGAAGCGCCTTCGACCGAACTCGAGCGGATCACTTTGACGTTTTCAATGGATTGAAGTTCTTTTTCCAAAGGTCGGGTAATGAGGTTTTCAACATCCTGAGGCGAGGCGCCGATATACGGCGTGCTGACGATGATGAGGGGAATCGTAATATCTGGCGCGGCTTCTCGGGGAAGTGACAGATAGGCCGAGATGCCCGAGATGATCAGGATGCCGACAAAGACGTAAACGGTAATGCGATGTTTGAGTGCGTACGCGGTGATGGTCATGGGAGGGGTTCCGCATATTTTATTGCCACGCGGTCTCCATCAATGAGGTCGCGTCCGCCTTTGACGATAATTTGATCGCCAGAGGAAAGCCCCTTCTGGACGACGACGCGCTCGGCTTCAGATGGCCCCAGGCTGAGCGGGCGCATAAAGGCCCTGCCGCCTTTTACGACAAAGGCTACAGGCCCGGTTTCGCGTTCGATAATGGCTTCTCGGGGAATGACGACGACCTGTCGGTGAATGCGACGCACAGCTTTCAGCGTGCCGATCATGCCGGGGCGGATATGCCCTGTTGGGTTGGGCAGATGGACTTCAATGGGAAAAACCCTCTGGTCTATATCTGCTGCTGGGCCAACATGGGCGATTGTGCCCTCATAAGTTTGGTGCGGCAGAGCATCGAGGACGAGGGTGACGAGACTGCCTTCGACAAAGTCGATGATTTCGCTCTCGGCTACCCAGGCCGCAACGCGCAGGCTGTCGGTTTGAACGAGGCGAAATGTTGCGCCATCTCGCGCGATATGTTGTCCCTGTGAGAGGTGCCGTTTTGCAATATAGCCTGAAAAAGGCGCTTGTATCTGCCCATAAGAGAGCCGATGCTTTAAGGTCTGCGCTGTCGATTTGGCCCGGTGGAAGTCGTATTCTGTGGCAAAATACGCCTGTTCGGAAATCGATCCTTCCGAGAAAAGTTGTTTGCTGCGCTCGTAATTGTAGGTTTGAAACTTCAGGTTGGCCTCAGCTTCGATTAATGCGGCTTGCAGGAGCTCCATGTTGAGTTGCGCGAGATTCTCTCCGCGTTTGACGTAATCACCCACATCTTTGTACGTGCTGATGACCTCACCAGATTCGAGCGCACTGATGGTCACATCGCGCCAGGCTTTTACTGTGGCAGATAGCCTGCTGTACTGGATGAGCGAATCGGGTTTGAGCACGAATGTAGATACATTGGTGGTACGCTCTAATGGCATTTCTTTTTGCGCCGAAGATTCGTCGCCACAGCCCAGATTGATCGCGATCAAAAGACAAGGTATCAAAAGCCTGTACAAATTCATAATTTATCCTCTTCACCCAAAATGCCCGCACTGAGTTCTAATTGCACGAGGGTGACCGCGAGGTCCCGCTTTACGCGCGCGAGTTCGGCTTCGGCGCGTTGTAAAGTGAGTTGCCCATCGATGACTTCGATCTGGGTACCAACGCCATTTTCATAACGCGATTCCGCGATTTGCAGCCCCCGACGGGCGAGACCAACGGCCTGTATCTGCGCTCTTTTTCTGGCGCGAACTTCGAAAAAAGAGCGACACGCTTGCAGGATGTTGAAACGCACGTCGCGCTCGGTTTGTTTTTGCACCAGTTCGGCTTGCCGCGTGTCTGAGCGGGCCTGCGCAACCTGTGCGTTTGTGCGAAAGCCATCAAAAATGGGAATGTTGATGGCGATGCCCGAAAACCAGCTCTGATGAAAATCGTCTTTTACAAAATCAAATTCGTTTTTTTGAGCCTGCCACTGTCCATTGACAATTAAATCTATGGTTGGGCGGGATTCTGATCGGGCAATGCTCTCTGCCTGCTGGAGCATTTCGATCTCGAGTGAGTACTGACGTACAATGGGATGCATTTGCATTGAGAGATCAATTAGTTCTGTCTCGATGATAGTCGATAAAAGGTGAATTTCTTCGCGGAAAGTCCCACGAGGTGTAATGGATTCGTTGGGGTCAATGCCGATCTGGTTTTTGAACGCGAGATCTGCCAGTATATGCGCATTCTCCGTGCGTATGGAGTCTGTCAGCAATTCGGCGACCTGCACTTGTGCGCGCAGCAAATCGTAGTCCGATACGCGCCCGGCCTCGCGCAGTTTTTCGACGCGCTTGAAATTTGCACGCGCGCGCGCTACAGAAGATTTGCTGACGCGCTTGAGTTCTCCGGCCAGTAGCAGGTCGTAAAAAGCCGTTTCGACCTGAGCGTGTACCTGCTGCTTTGCAGCGCGTACCTTTTCCATCGAAAATTGTTTGAGCAGACGCGCAACGCGCAGGGCTGAAAAAGATTTGCCCCCGCCCCAAATGGATTGTCGAATGCCAACCGTGCCGATGAGGTTGTTGTGTGCTCCTACGGTAAATTGTTGTTGGCCTGCTGGCGTATCAAAAAAAAACGTAGGCAGCAACCAGTTGCGCGTGTACTGCATGGTGATATCAAGCTGGGGCAGAACATCGGCTACTGCATGGCGAATCCGTTGGTGTGATTTGTCCAGACCTTCACGCGCAATTTGCAGGGTTTCGTTGTGCGATAGCGCGTGCTGCAAACTCTCTTCGAGTGTAACAGACCGAGAATAGGCTTTGGAGAGGGGACAAAAAAGGAACAGAAGACCGATGATACACAACCATCGGCAAAGAGATATATAGTCCATCGGCATTTGGTGGGATCTAAATTTGGTGGGGATACTGTTTATCTAAAAATCTACGGGATTTTGCCGTACATTGTCAAGGTTTTTCACAAATTAATACGGCAGATGCTGTCCGATAATGTCAATGCCTGGACAGTTTCAGCGACATCGTGAACCCTTACAATGTGTACTCCTGCGATAGCGCCTAATGCGATTGCAGCAATGCTACCTGGTAGGCGCTCTTGAGATTGGCATTTAGGAGCGGTAAACTGCTTGCGCGATGCACCTATGAGAAGCGGATATTCCAACGTGTGAAATTCAGGCAGTCGAGCGAGTATCTCGATATTGTGCGTGTATTTTTTCCCAAATCCCAGACCTGGATCAATCGCAATCTGAGAGCGGGAAATGCCCATTGCTCTTGCGCGGTCAATTTGTGTGCTTAAAAAGTTGAGAATATCGGACACAACATCGTCGTACACAGGGTTTTGCTGCATGGTTGAAGGCGTTCCCTGCATGTGCATGAGCACGACAGCAACTCCCGTTTCTGCGATCAGATGCATCATGTCGGCATCAAAACGCAGGGCACTGATGTCATTGACTATGGTTGCGCCGTTGTCGATGGCCTGTCGGGCGACTTCGGCTTTGGTTGTGTCTATGGAGATGGGCACGTCGAGTTGTGGCGCAAGGGCCTCAATAATGGGAATGGTGCGATCCAGTTCTTCTTTTAGAGAGATGACAGCCGCCCCTTTGCCATAAGGCCCGGCTGGACGGGATGATTCACCCCCTATATCGATCATGTCGGCACCAGCTTCAACCAGTGCCAGTGCTCGCTCAATCGCTTTGTGAGGTTCAAAATAAAGGCCGCCGTCCGAGAACGAGTCTGGCGTGACATTGAGAACGCCCATCACGAGTGTTCGATGACCCAGTTGGAGGGGTGTGCCACAGCATGAAAGCTGGTAAATAGGGCGTGTGTGTTTCATGGGAGGAAAAAAAAGAGATGGCAACCGCCATCTCTTTTTTCGGGTTTAGTCATCTGATGACTGTTTTTCTTGTTCAGAGGTGTGTTCCTCCGATGTTTGGTCCTTTGCGTCCTGTTCTTCTTCCGATTCTTCTGGCTGTTTTGCACGCCCGTTTGGCACCGGTTTTTCGAGTGTTTTGCCTTCTAATAACTGATTGAGCTGTACATCGTCGAGTGTTTCAAATTCCAGCAGTGCTTTGGCGAGGATGTGGACCTTGTCGATGTTATCACCGAGCAATTGTTCGGCGCGAGACTCGGCTTTGAGCACGAAGTTTTTAATTTCTTCGTCAATCATTTCTGCCACTCTGTCGCTGTGATCTCGACGTTGTGCCATTTCGCGCCCGAGGAATATTTCGTCGTTTTGTTGCCCATAAGCAATGGGGCCGAGTTTGGGACTCATGCCCCAATCGCAAACCATTTGTCGGGCGAGATTGGTGGCCATGCGGTAGTCTTGCTGCCCGCCTGTTGTGATTTCGCCAAAAACGAGCTTTTCGGCAATTCTACCTCCCAATGCGTAAGCGAGAACCGCTTCACAATAACTCTGGGGATAGGTGTGGCGCTCGTCGATGGGCAGGGTGTGTGTGACGCCGAGGGCACGCCCGCGAGGAATGATGGTTACTTTGTGCAGGGGATCGCTTTCTGGTATGAGTTTGGCTACCAGCGCATGACCAATTTCGTGATAGGACGTGAGGCGTTTTTCTTTGTCGGAAATGACCAGACTGCGTCGCTCTGCGCCCATCATGACTTTGTCTTTGGCATTTTCAAAGTCGTCCATGGTTACGCTGTCTCGATTATTTCTGGAGGCCAGCAGCGCGGCTTCGTTGACCAGGTTGGCGAGGTCTGCACCTGACAGTCCGGGGGTTCCGCGCGCCAGTACCTGTAAATTGACGTCGTCGGAGAGGGGTGTGTTGCGGGTGTGGACTTTCAGAATGCCTTCCCGCCCTCTGACATCGGGACGATCTACCACGACCTGGCGGTCGAAGCGTCCGGGTCGCAACAGCGCGGGATCGAGCACATCGGGACGGTTGGTGGCTGCGATGAGGATGAGACCTTCTTTGGATTCAAAACCATCCATTTCAACCAGGAGCTGATTGAGGGTTTGCTCGCGTTCGTCGTGACCGCCTCCAATACCTGCGCCTCGGTGCCGTCCCACAGCATCTATCTCGTCGATAAAAATGATACACGGGGCGTGATTTTTCCCCTGTTCAAAGAGATCGCGTACGCGCGAAGCACCCACGCCGACAAACATTTCGACAAAGTCCGAGCCGCTCATTAAAAAGAATGGGACATCCGCTTCGCCTGCGACAGCGCGTGCCATGTGCGTTTTGCCCGTACCGGGAGGGCCAACCAGGAGTACGCCTTTTGGAATGCGCCCGCCCAGGCGTTGAAATTTGCGCGGATCTTTCAGGAATTCGATAATTTCCTGTAGTTCCTGCTTGGCTTCTTCGGCACCTGCAACGTCTTTGAATGTGATTGTGGTTTTATCTTCAGAGATGAGTTTTGCCTTGCTTTTGCCAAAGCTGAACGCGCCTTTGGGACCGCCTTGCATCTGGCGCAAAATGAAAAGCCAGAGCCCTATGAACAAGATCCAGGGCAAAAAATTAAAAAATATGTTGAGCCAGTTGGAGGGTCTTTGAAAGCGAAAGTCAACGCCGTATTTGAGCCATTCTTCGCGGGTCTGAGCATCTACGACGCCCAGGTCAACGACAAAATCGCGAAAGGTGTGCTGTTGTCTTCGCCCTGGTGGCGTAAGCTCTTCTGCGACAAGGTGGCCGTGAAATTCGTTTTCAATAATAACCGCGCTCTGAATTTTTCCCTCTTCGAGAAACATTTTGTACTCTTTGTAGCTGAGCACGACATCGCTGGAGGGGTCGCTACCAAAAAATTTGGTAGCAAAAATGGCAACCAGTACAAAAAATATCCAGAAAGCCAGTGGTTTTGAGATGTGCCGCCAGGGCCGCTTGCCATTCTCCGAAGCCCCATTGCGATCAGCATTATCCCGATTGAGCACTGACAAGTTGGGGCGCCGCTCTTTTTTTGTTTCAGGCGCGTCATCTTCAGGCTGTGTGGGAGCGCGATCAGGTGTCTCGTCGGATGACTGTGTTTCTTCATCCGGTTTCGAGTCCCTGTCCTTGGGGTCGGTCATAAATGCCTCTTTTCGCATTGTGTGATCATGCTGCTATAGGTTGCTTTGAGCACGCGCCGAGTAGCTGGCGTGATGGGCGCAATTTGTGCACGCCGAAGGCCAACGACCCACAAAATGGTCGCACCACTTACCAACAGTGGTATTTCGCCGCGCAATGGGCGGGGTATTTTGCTGTCGCTGAGAAGTCTGCTGACTTTTTTTTTCCCCTGCATGCCAAAAGGGTGAAACCAGTCGCCCGGCTGGGGTGAGCGAAGATACAACGCCCGGTTGGGAAGTTGGTCCAGATCAAAAAAGACGGTATGATTCGCTCTTTTTGAACTGCTGAAGCCGTTGTACACTGCTTGCAGGTGTTCATGGTTGACTCGATTTAATAGGGTCATTGAGAATTTGCCGTTGACATTGAGCGGTACATCGGGTTCAACCAAAAAGCTGTAAGCTCGGGCGGGTTGAGTAATAATAAGTGTGTCATGTGCGCGATAAGCTGAGATTTTTGGCGTTATTTGAACGCTGTTTCCAGGGGTAGAAGAAATTTCGAGAATTCGTTCAACGACCTGGAAACGCGCGGCTTCGGCACTGGCCCGGAGGGAAAAGAGCACCTTCCGAATCAGACGACGCCGAAGTGATATATGATAACCGAAAAAACGCCTAACATCAAGGATAAATTTTCGATTGTCGCGGTACAGGAGGGTTTCCGAAAGTGCTTGTTCCGCAATGTTTTCGAGGTGTGCATCGTCATTTTGCAGCAGGGTTGCCGAACGTGAAAGAAGGTCTTCGATTTGGGGATTGTATGTCTTTTGCAAGTGAGGTATCAGGTCTGTGCGAATGCGATTGCGCAGAAATTTTGGATCGCTATTTGTTTCATCGCACAGCACCTGCAAATTGCGAGTGCGGACATAAAGTTCAATTTCCGACCTGGAAAATGAGAGCAGGGGACGAATCCAGCACGCTTCTGAAATTGGACGCATACCTCCCAATCCGGTGAGTCCTGAACCCCGGACAAGGCGCAACAGGACGGTTTCTGCCTGATCGCTTTTTGTATGGCCAAGCGCGATCCAGTTTGCGCCGGTTTTCTGTTTTACAGTGTCGAGAAATGCCCGTCGTGCATCGCGCGCTGCTTCTTCGAGAGATTGCTTTTTTTCTTTTGCCTGCTGCAGAACATCTTCCTTTCCTATGTAGATGGGATAGTTTCGGGCGATTTGTTTGACAAATATGGCATCGCTCTCGGCATTGGGACGAAGTTGATGATTGAGATGCGCGATATAAAGTGTGAGGTGCCATTTTGATCTGAGACGGTGGAGCAAGTCGAATAAGGTGACGGAGTCGGGACCGCCAGACAGGGCTACGACCACCCCATCACCTGGTGCGAGGAGGCGTTCTCTTTGGATATAAGCTTCAACGCGATGTAGAATATCCATTTTTTGAACGGACATGTCGGATTCCATATTGCAAGTGTTTGGACGCCTGAATCGCTTCTGAAGTTTCTCGTAGCACCTATGAAAAATAAAAAAAACGGCTGTGGATTTACAGCCGTTTTTTACGCTTGTGACTAAAAGTAGGTATTGAGGCGCATTTCCACGCCTTTGAAGGGGAGTACCAGATAGCAGGTCCCCGATGTACAGGCGGTGCCTCCGCGCCGCTCGCCCACAAAGAGGACGGCGTCGTAATGCATGCCAAAACGCGCATTGAGGTTGAGAGATACGAATGTACGGCTGCCTGTTTCGATGTCGAAAGTTTCTGGACGGTCAACTTCAAAAGGGTCGGTTGTGTGATCAAAGACAAGGGCAGCACCAAAACCGCGCGCGTGGTGTGCGGAGAGCGCGCCATAAGTATTGGCGTAGTGCGGTTCATCTTCAAAATGGACGGCGCGTTGATATTGCAGGTCGAGGCCGAGGGTATGGCCGCGGTCAGTTGTGGTTTCAAAGATCGCGCCACCTGTGCGGTGGCTGTCGATGCTTTCGAGGTCGTCTTTGCCCCAGTTATAAAAGAAGGTGGCGGTCAGGTTGTCAAATTTGTATAGATCAAAAGAGAAATGTCTTTCTTTAAAAAAGGTCTGTACCGTCGGAGCCAAATCATTGCGTGCGTGACTGATATTGACCGTGAAATTGCCCAGGCTCAGTTGCGTATAAGTGCCTTCGATCTGATAGCCTTTTTCGCTGGCGAGTAGCAGTACATGTGTGTTGCGGTTGAGCAAAGAGGCGGTGTGTTCTCGGACGAGAGATGGGGGATCATTGAAGTGGAGGTGCATGTTGTCGTAATCTTTGTATTCGACACTCAACCCCAGATTGTTCCAGCCCACATTGCCCGATAAGTAAAGGGCAGTTCCTTTTTTTTCGTCTTCGCGCCGTGCATATTCGCCTTCGCGTTGCGCGTATTCGCCGTAGAGGCTTCCGTATAGGCCGGCCTTTTGCAGAATGTTAGAAAGGTCGAGATCGGCAAAACCAGACCAGGCCCAGTTTTTATCGATGAGAGAATCTCTGGGGGTGATGTGGACACCCGTGCTGCCAATTTTGAGATTGGAATTGAGTCTGACGGCGAGTTCGCCGCCCGCGACCCAATCTCCGCGGCGAGAAATACTGCGCGGTGGGGTGCCGGTTTTGGCACCTGGGGGAATATCGCTGAGTGCTGATCGACCGATGAGTGTTCTGGCTTCTACGCGATTGCCAGTCCATGAGGCTGTCGCGCCTTCGAGATCCTGAGCCGGGGCATAGCGCAGGCGATAAATAGGGCTTTCGAGCACGACGCCGGGCAGTTCAAATGCGCGAAGTGTGAGGCCCCGCCCGAGAATTGCGTAGTAATTGCCGATTTCCACATTCGCAGCACCATGGTTCCACCGTGCGTATTTTTGCGTGATTTGATACGTTTTGCGATCTGCGCCCCAGGTGTTGTAAATTTCTGCTCTTAAACCGGCCTGCAAACCCTTTTGCGTAAAGTCGAGATTCACTTGATTATAGGCTGTAGAGATAGCTGTGGAGTCAGATCCCGGTATTTCGCCGCGCTGCATTTCTGTCAATCCCGTGATGGTGATTTGTGCAGAAATAGGGGCTGTGAAGAGCAGGATAAGGAGCAGGCTACTTGCTTTCATCTGGGGTTTCCTTTTTTTCAGATGCTTCCTTTTCCTCAGATGCTTCTTTTTCGGGCAATAGGATCTCTAAAGCGTCGATGATGGCCTTCCCATCGGTTAAACCGGCCTCTCGCAATACAATTTCCCTGTCTGGCGCAATGAGAATTGTGGTGGGCAGGGCGCGAACTTGCAGGCGTTGCATAACCGATCCATCGGCGTCAATGGCGATTGGAAATGTGATGTTGCGCCCTCGCAAAAATGGGCGAATGCGGTTTTGACCACGGGGTCCATCTTCGTTCACGCCGAGAACGGTGAGTCCTCTGTCGGCGTATTTGGCGTGGATTTCTTCGAGCTTGGGCATTGCTTTGATGCAGGGTTTGCACCATGTGGCCCAAAAGTCGAGTAAAACAGGGCCTTTTTCGAGGAGCGTAGTTAGTTGTACTCGCTTGCCACTGAGGCCTGGCAGGTTGAAATCAGGGGCTTCGGTCGCGCGGGCAGATGATGCGATGAGAAGGCAGAGCCATAATGCGAGAAGTTTTTTCATGAGATACCTCTTGTGGAATGGTGTACAATTGGTCGCAGTTCAGACCAGTTCACTGTGAATGAGTCGATCTTTCAGATATTATACGTAGGGGCGGTGCCTATGTTCCCGTCCGTTGTTATAGGGACAGTCAATGAATATAAAATATAACAAAGAGGGTGAAAAAACAATGGTGTAAAAGCAGACAGTAGGGTTATTTTATTTTACCCATCAGACCAGAGGATACCGCAAAATGAACATTCGCTCGCTCCATGTACAAATCCTCATCGCGTTGCTCCTCGGCGCAATGAGTGGCATGCTGTTAGGGGAATCCGTTCTCCACTGACGGGCCTGGTGATGCTTTCTATTGTTCTATCTTCTGTGGGTCTGCCCCTGGAGGGGATCGGCCTGATCCTGGCTATAGATCGCATCCTGGACATGTTTCGCACCACTGTCAACGTCTGGAGCGATTCGTGTGGCGCTGCCCTGATAGCCCGCTGCCAGGGCGAAAAATTAGACATCACTAAACGTTGACACTTACTTAGTTGGAGGTTTGTTATGGTTTCGATAGGTATTATTGGATTGGGATTTATGGGTATGACGCATTACCGGGGGATTCAGAGGGTGCGCGGGGGTAGTGTGGCTGCGATATGTACGCGCAGTCCCAAAAAGCGGATGGGAGATTGGCGGGGTTTGGGAGGCAATTTTGGAGAGCCGGGGGGTGTGGAAGATCTTTCGGGTATCCGCACGTATGAGAAAATTGACGATTTGCTATCAGATGCTTCAATTGATCTGGTCGATATCTGTTTGCCGACCTCGCAACACTGTGAGGTTGCAATCGCTGCGATGCGTGCGGGCAAGCATGTGCTGGTCGAAAAGCCCATTGCGCTGAGTCTTGAGGACGCCGACCGCATGGTGCGGGTTTCCGAGCAGACGGGAAGGTTGATGATGGTGGCACAGGTTTTGCCCTTTTTTCCGGAGTTTGCCTATCTCAAGCAGGTGATAGATGGCGGGGAATATGGCAGTGTGCTCGGCGCACATTTTAAGCGCGTTATTTCGCAGCCGAATTGGACGTCGGCTTTTGCCAATATGGAAAAGAGCGGGGGACCGGGCGTCGATTTGCATATTCACGATACGCATTATATCCTGGTGGCGCTCGGTCGGCCAGATCGGGTGGTGTCTTCGGGCAGGCTGGTGCAAGATCGGTATGTGGAATATATTTCGACGAGTTATCAATACGATAGCCAGCCGGATTTGTGCGTGACGTGTGCTTCGGGTGCTATTTCTCAGCAGGGCAGGGCGTTTACGCACGGGTTTGAGGTTTATATGGAGCGGGCTACGGTGCTTTACGAGTTTTCGACTCTGGGCGGCAAGCCGGTTGTGACGATGCCCGTGACTTTGCTGACGGATGATGGTGAGGTGCGAGAACCGGATTTGGGCGATGCCGATCCCGTGGTTGCATTTGCCAACGAGATTCAAGTCGCAGTAGATGCTGTGGAAAGCGGTGAGGTCGCCAGAGCAATTTCTGGTGAGAGTGCTGCAGACGCGCTGCGTCTGTGTTTTGTGGAGGTCGAGTCGGTAAGACGCAGGCAGGCGGTGGCGATCTGAAGAGAGGCGAGTGCCATGTCGGTGAAAAAAAATAGGGCGAACACAGGTCCGCCCTTACGACTGAATACGGATTTTTGCTTTCAACGCATTCTCACTTCAGCAACAGGTGTTCCCGTTGCCCCATCGAGCATGAGACTGCTCGCTCTGGCCAGGGTGGCGGATATATTTTCGAGGCTTTGTCCGTCGAAGGATTGACCGCCAATGATTTTGGGACTGATGATGAGTGCCTGGCTGGCAGGTTGATCGAATAGGGCGAATGTCACGTTGCTGCCATAGCGCGCCATAGCACTCATTGTGTCGTGAAATTGGGAGATGGTCTGGGTAGAGACATCTCCGGCTTTCATTTCGATGAAGACAATATCGGGAAGTGCGGCATCCATGGCTTTTTGTGCGACCTCGGTGATGAATGCAGTGCCGAGTTTGCGGCTTTCTTCGCTGTCCATCAGTACGCCGGATACCAGCCGACCAAACGCTTCATCTTTGATGACTTTTTTTAATTTGAGTGCTTCCGGGCTCAGCTTGGGTTTGACTATGCGGTCTATGTATCGCTGCGATTTGCCCTGTTTGATGGCTGTGCCGAGTTCTTCTTCTATGGTGCCTGCGATTTTTTCGAGGCTGGGGGCGTTGACGGCATAATGGCTGTATCTGGTACCATAGCCCTTGGTTTTGCTAACTATGGGAGGGATTTCTTTTTCCCCGGACTGATAGAAAGCCAGTGTGCGCGTATGGGTTTTGTCCTCGATGGCTTTGTTGTGGTATTCAAATAGCGAAGGGACTTTGAGACTTTTGCCTTTGATTGCATTTGGTGAAGCCGTTTGAACCGTGGTCATCCATTCGCGCGAATTTTTGCCGTAGTCAATATTGTTGAATAATGCCCCTCTGTACGTCAGATAGGCGGGGATATTCGATTCTCCCGATCCGGTGATCGCAATGATGACCACGCCTTTGGACAAACCCTGGTCTGATAAGACAAAAGATTGGAAAGCGCGCTCGACCATGGCGTATTGAGCAGGTGTAAAATCGGTGATATTCAGACTGGGACCTCCTCGTCCTCGTCCACCTCTACCTCTGCCGCCGCGTGCCCCTTGCCCTTGTCCTCGTCGCCCCCCTTGTCTGCCGCCCTGAAGTGCCTGAAATTCGCGCAAGATATTGCCGAAAACCGCGTTAAATTCCTGGCGATCGGTGTTGAGGATTTTGCGAAAAAAGAGTTCGAGTTGTTGGTGGCGAACGGGAAACAGATCATCCCATTTTTTTGCCTGATCGAGTATGTACATCTGTATGGGTGCTGGCATCTGACTGAGAATCTGTGCGTTGGCTTCAAGGAGTTTTTGGGCATCCCAGGGGAAATCGTTGAATTGTCCGCGTTGCTGGGGACGCAAATCTCCGCGACTACTGCCGCCACCGCCGCGTCCGCCACCGCCGCGGCCACCGCCACCGCGTTGTGCGTAAATATCTGACAGGTCCAAGGCGCATAATGCCGCGCCTATAAGTAAGATTGATAGCCATCTTGAAGGTCGCATGATTGCCTCCCGTGTGAAGAGATGATGCGCTTTCATACATCGTTTCAAAGATTTTTGTCGAGCCAGTCCAGGACAGTTGTCCACGCGTTGCCCTGAGCGAGCAAATCGAGTCCACGTCCCGTTCCCTGGTAGCCGATTACGGCAGTAACCCCCCGGGTCAATTCAGACATGGTTTGGGATGAGGTATAGGCATATCCATCGCCAAAAGCTGCGAGATAGAGAATGTTGCGCGGTGCAAAACCGGGAATATTGGTGCCGATGAGAATTTCCTGAGTCTGGTTTTCGCGAAAGCTGGGTGAAACGGATACGGTTGCTTTGATGTCGGGGAATAGCCCCGCGCTCACAAAGGCGATATTGGCACCGAGGTCTGTACCGATGACACCGATGCGGTTGGGGTCGGCTTCTGCACGGGTTTTGAGAAATGCAATTGCAGCGACGACATCGAGCGGCATCTGGTTGATGTCGTCAAGGGAGAAGTCCTGGAGTGTGAACGGTTGTCCATTGCGAAAAATACTGCTGCCATGTCCGCGCAGGTCAAAGGCGAGTGCCAGATAGCCCCGCTCGGCTACGAGTTCGGGAACAAAGTCTGCCCATTGAACGTGATTTTCGTTAAACGGGTGGAGCAGGATGACCGCAGGACGAGGTGTGGGGTGGTTGGGAGAAGAAAAGAGCGTGCCAAATAACAAGAATCCGTCTGGCGTCTGAAACTGTACGGGTTCCAGACGCGCGTGTTGGGCTGTGAGGTCGGGTTCGGTAGGCGTCGGCGCAGTGGTGCTGCCGCCACATCCGATTAAAAATATTGCGAGCCACAGGTATTGGCGCATGATACAATCCTTTGATCAGTTTTATTTTTGACTATTATAGACAAATGTTTGTTCCTGATGATATTGGGAACATAAGGCAATTAAACTATAATAGCAAGCAATCACACCCTATTTTAAGGAGGAGAGATGCCAGAACTCACGCGTTATGATTTGATTTTGATGGCGATTACCGGCGGGCTTTTTATTGTGGGGTTGTGGTGTACGATTTTTGCCTTTCTCTATGGATTTATGAAGCGATTAGATCAGATTATTTTGCTGTTGCAGCAGGCAAATCGAGATGCCGATGCAGATTCTTAAGAATGGTTGCCTATTTCATCGTGGGCATTTATATTGGACAAACGATTCCTGTTTTAACCTTATATCGAGAGAGTGAAGTGAGCGTTCTATGCTAACTACATATATCCAATCAGCTATGAAACACGCAAGATACGAGATCCTTGATGATCAAACGTTTTATGGAGAAATTGTGGGCTTTCAAGGCGTGTATGCCAATGCGGATACTTTAGAAATGTGTCGCGAGGAATTGCAATCCGTGCTCGAAGGTTGGATCATTCTTGGCTTGAGGATGGGACATCCGCTTCCGGAAGTGAAAGGATATTGAATGAGCAAACCGAATATTTTGATGATTATGACCGATCAGCAGCGATGGGATGCGCTGAGTTGTGTGAGCGACTGGTTGGAGACGCCCAATATGGACCGCATAGCGGCAGAGGGCGTGCGGTTTTCAAATTGCGTGAGCAATTCGCCGGTGTGTATTCCAACGCGGTTGAGTCTGGCAACGGGGCATTATCCGCACAATACGGGCGTGTGGGACAATCAGAACCACACGTTATCGCCAGATTGTCCAACGTGGATGAAGACGGTGCGCGATGCTGGGTACCGCACGAGTTTGTTTGGCAAGACGCATTTACATCCGCACGGAGGCGATTTGAGGGATCGCGAGCATCTGATGCACAGTTATGGGCTTGATGATGTGGATGAAATTGGCGGGCCGAGGGCGAGCGCGCGATGTTTGTCGTATATGACGGCGATGTGGGAAGAGAAGGGGTTGTGGGATGCGTATCAGGCAGATTTCGATGAGCGTTTTAGCAATAAGCCCTGGGTGACGCGGCCATCGACATTGCCTTTTGAAGATTATGCGGATGTGTATGTGGGGCAGCAGGCGAAGAAATACCTGGCGGGATATGACCGCGATCAGCCCTGGTTCTGCTGGGTGAGTTTTGGCGGGCCTCACGAACCGTGGGATACGCCAGAACCCCATTATAGCCGGTATAATCCGGAGGATATGCCCGATCCGGTTGCTCCGATAGAGGATGATCGCGAGCGCCCACATGGTTTGTTAGACGCGAAGCAAAAGATACCGTTTGAACCGGGAGAAGAGAAATTGTTGCGCGCAAATTACGCGGGCAATGTCACGTTGATTGACGATCAGATTGGCGAGATTTTCGATGCGATTGAAAAACGCGGCGAGATGGATAATACGGTTGTGGTGCTGATGTCGGATCACGGCGAGATGAATGGCGATTACGGTTTTATTTATAAGAGCAATCTTTTAAATGGCGCGGTGCGGGTTCCCCTGCTGATTCGCACGCCCGAGACGGCGAGTGGTGATGTCGCTGGTTCTGTGTGCGATAGTCCGATTGAGTGGTTTGATGTGGGACCAACGCTGGTCGAGCTTGCAGGTGGGGAACTCAATTTCAGACAGTTTGCCAAATCGGCCTGTCCCGTTCTGGAAGATCCGACGCGAGAACATCGCACAGAAGCGATATCGGAATACGGTGGAGAAATTATGTTGTTGAATCGCGAATGGAAAATCGTGTTGAATCGCGAAGGGCAGCCCTATTTGCTTTTCGATGTGGAAGAAGATCCCGGTGAGGTGAATAATCTCGCGGGTTTGCCCGAGATGGCCGAGGTTGAGAATCAATTGCGCCTGCGGATTCTCGATCGCGTGGCTTCGTCACAGGTTTTGTCAGGGGCGCATTTTGCGCTGGGGACATGAGGAGAGAGTATGTTTGAAGGCAAGCCCCATATCATTTTTGTTATCACCGATCAGCAGCGTTTTGATACTATCCGCGCCTGGGGATATGATTATATGGTGACGCCCACGCTGGATCGGCTCGCGCGTGAAAGTGTGTCGTTTCGGCAGGCGTATTGTCCCGGGGCGACGTGTGTGGCGTCGCGGGCGGCGATTTTTACGGGTATGTACCCGCATACGACGGGGGTTTATAGTTTTGATCACTGGGCAAATCACCGCAATTGGGTGCAGGATTTATCTGATGCGGGCTATTATTGCGTGAATATTGGCAAAATGCACTTGACGCCGCGCGATGTTCCCGGTGGATTTCACGAGCGCGTTATTGTGGAAAATCCCACGAATAAGGCGCTGGATGGTGGCGGGGCGGATGACGATTGGGGCAGGTACATGACGTTTCACGGTGTAAAGCGTCCCAATGATCGCAATAAGGCGGACCCCGAATGGCTCAATAAGTGTCAGGGGGTTGTGTGGCATGAGGAGGAGCGGTTTCACAGCGATGTGTTTATCGGTAATTCCGCGTTGAACTGGGTTCGCAATCACCGGGGCGATAAACCGCTGTTTCTCCAGGTTGGATTTACAGGACCTCATGAACCCTGGGATCCTTTGCCGCGGCATCTGGATCTGTATCGCGATCGAGATATGCCGCCGTGTGTGAAGCGCGATGGAGAGTTGGAGGATAAGCCGCCGCAACATGCGGCGCATCTGGATATGCACGCGACGACTGATCACGAATCGCAAATCGATTTGCGCGGGCGCACAGATGATGAACTCGCGGAGATGAAGCGGCATTATTACGGGAATATTTCGACGGTTGATGAAAAACTCGGCGAGATTATGGATGCCCTGCAAGATCGGGGGTGGTTGGAGAATAGTTTGTTGATTTTTTGTTCCGATCACGGCGAGATGCTGGGCGATCACGGGCTGGCTTATAAGTGGTTGATGTACGATCCGATTGTGCATATTCCGCTGATGATTCGCACGCCGCAGTCTGTTGATCAGCCAGGCGAAACGCGCGATCTGGTTTCGCTTATGGATCTGGGTCCGACAATTTTAGAGGCTGCGGGGGTAGCTGTTCCGAGTTATTTGGAGGGCCGCTCTTTGATGCCGTATTTGAATGGGGAGACGCCCGTTCCGCGAGATTACGTTTTTTGCGAGGATAACTATCAGATTATGATGCGGTCGCAGACCCATAAAATGGTGTATTATATCGGGCAAGCAGAAGGCGAGTTGTACGATTTAGATCGCGATCCCGGAGAGTTGTGGAATGTTTGGGATAGGTCTGAATACGCCGATGTGAAAGGCGAGATGTTTGCGGATTTGCTCAGTTGGATGGCGATGAGTAATTATTATAATGCTGGCTACAAACGCCAGCGCAGCAAACAATATCGCATGCGATGGCCCTCGGAAAACGATGCGTATTTGCACGGTCGCAAAGGACAACCAAAACCCCGAGTTGTCGATTTGTAGAGACAGTTGTCCATGAAATGGTTAGATCAAATGCCGGGTATAAACACCAGCGTAGCAATTAGTATTACACTGAGGAGGACATCTTGAAAAAAACAACTCCTGTGGTACATCGCGTTCCTTTAACCGAAGCGCGCACCAATTTGGGACAGATCGTGCGCCGGGCACATCTCAACAACGAGTGTTTTATCTTGGAAAAAAACGGTATTCCCATTGCTGGTATTATGGACATAGATGATATGGAAGATTGGTTAGAACTCCAGGATCCCGAGATGCAGAAGCAGATAGCGGAGGGATATAAAGAATACCGACAAGGGAGAACGAGATCCCTGGATGATTTTTTGACTGAACTACATGCCAGCGACGATACCGAAAACGTAAAAACGCATTCATAGGCACTATCTATAATGCCGCAACCGTTTCTTATTCGGACTTCATCCCGATTTCTGCGCGATGCCCGAAAACGTCTTAGACAACATCCCGAACTGGTGAAAGTCCTTGAAGGGTTACGTGTCATTCTCGGCGAGGATCCCTACAATCGCACGAGGCAATACCATATCACAAAACTCAAGGATATAAAACCGGGATCGGGCCAGTGGCGCATTCGGCATGGCGACTATCGTCTGCGTTACGATATATTCGGCCAGGAAGTTGTCCTATACTCTTTTCGTCATCGTAGAGAAGTATATTGATTAATCAGCGAAGAAAGAAGCCCTCCTGCTAAAACAGGGGGGCTTTTGTATTTGATATTTTTTCGTGGGATTTTAGACAGAAACGACTTGTCGCGTGTCCTCGATTTCGGCGTCGAGATTGCCCGACAGGTCGTTGTTGTTGAGGTGTATGCGGTCGGCTTTTTCGCCGATGTGAACACCTATGCGCTGGGTTGCTGTTTCGTCGTTGCCAATGCGATTATTTGTGAAGGTGAGGTCGTGGGTTTCGCCCAGGATGCGTACGCCATATCCTTTGATTTTGTCGCCGTTGTCGAGAATCTGATTGTTCTCAAAGGTGTTTCGATGCCCGCCCATGGGTTCGGATTCGTTGCGGAAGAGTATGCCTTCACAGCCGTTGCGCAATGATCGGTTGTTGGAAAACACGTTGTCGGTGTCTTTGTGACCAATGGAGATACCCGTGTCGCCGTTGCCGATGAGGTCGTTGTTTTCAAAGATGCCGTGTTTTACGCGCCAGCACAGGAAGAGACCGATGCGGCCGTTGTTTTCCGAGTAGCAGTTGCGGATGATGGGGTGCTGACTGCCACTGCCCGGGTGCAAGCCCAGGTGGGTATTGCCCGTGCAGGTGCAGTTTTCGACTGTGACATGCTGGCTCTGCTGAAAGCTGATGCCATCGCCGTGATAATTTTTAATTATGCAGTTTTGTATCGTTGTATGGTGTCCGCGGTAGAGGAATATGCCGGCGCCACGGCAACCATTGAGGTGCGGATTGTTTTCGCGGTTGCCATCTACAGTCAGATTTTCGATCCGGGCATTTTTGATGTGGTAGCCGCTGATGACCGGGAAGGTGGTTGCAGCACGCGCATTGCGAGAGACGAGATAATCGCCGCCCATGGGCACATTGACGCCAAAGGTGTTGTCCTTTTGCCAGAGGATGGTGCCGACTGCGGTGTGAAATCCACCGCCCAGATCATCTGTGATGCTGACGCCATGGCCGACTTTGAATCCATCGGGATTTTCAAGGGTGATCTGTTCTTCGCCAAAATCTCCGTCGAGAAGCAGTGGGGTCTCAACGCCATCTGCCTTCCGCAATGTGGTATTTTCGCCCTGTCCTTTGACCGTTATGTTGCTGCGAAGATGGAGCGCGTCGCGCATGATGTACGTTCCGGATAGGATTTCAACCGTGCCTCCGCCGAGTGCGGCGATGTAATCGACTGCTGCTTGCAACGCGCGATTGTCATCGCCGATTATGTCGGCGTTTTTTTCTCCAACGGTGATGTGTAAGCCAGTCATGAGAATCTCCGTGGGTTATGCGATGCGAATTTCCCGCCCGGTTTCGCCACTTTCGAGCACGGCTTCCATCATTTGTTGCACTTGATATCCGTGGCGCAGGGGTGCTTCGCAGGTTTTGCCGTCGAGAATGCAGTCGATAAAGTGGCCCGCAATGCGGTCCCAGGCCTGAGTGGCACGGGGAATATCGACGGCGATGTCGTGTGGGACGCCGTCCTGTGTTTTGTAGATTTTGAGCGGGCGGAATTGCGCGCCTGCTTCGTCGCCAAAGAGTTCGATCTGGAGTTCGTTGGGCTGGTGCGATGCCCAGAAGCTTTCGACCTGGAGACCCGCGCCGTTTTCAAAGCGGATGAATCCGCCGGCATAGTCGTCAGCGGCGTATTGTTCGTAGGTGCTGCGGGGTACTTGTCTATATTGCCAGTAGCCTCGCCCTCGCGGTCCAAATTTCGCGCCGCATACGCCTGTGACGGTGACGGGTTTGGGCATGCCGAGCAAGTACCACACGGCGTCGAGGACGTGAACGCCCATGTCGCGGAATGCGCCGCCGCCTTTTTGGATGAATCCGAGGTTCCACGCGGGGATGCCGCTTCGGCGTACGCTGCGGGCGCGGGCGTAGTAGAGGTCGCCAAAATAGCCTTCGCGCGCGAGGTTGCCAAGGTACTGACACTGGTCGGAGAACCGGGTGGAGAGCGACATCATGTTGACGACGCCAGATGCTTCGGCGGCTTCGACGAGTTTTTGTGCTGCTTGCTCAGAGTCCGATAGCGGTTTGGTGACCATGACGTGTTTGTCGTTTTTGACGGCTTCGAGTGCGATGGGCACATGCCACTGGTTTGGGGTGCCTACAAAAACCGCGTCAATGTCGGGAGCTTTGCACATTTCTTTGTAATCGGTGTAGAATTTTTGTTCGCCGGGCAGTTCGCGGGCAAATTCTTCCATTCTTTCGGGGATCAGGTCGCACAATGCGACGACTTCGCCGCGATCATTTTTCGCAAGGGCGCGGCCATTGGGTTTTCCAATGCCCATACCGACGACACATACGCGGACTTTTTTTTCTGGCATGATGCACTCCTGTTGTTAAATTGGGTTGGTTTTGAAAATGCGTCCTGTATTATGCAAAAAAAATATGGATTTACCAACAGGATTTCACGGAAAGGATGTGTGTTATGCTCACTCTGGAAGGCTGTCGCAATCGGCAGCAGCGATTTCGAGCGCGTCTCTCTGAGGATGGGATCGATGCGGTTATTATCACAGACCCTCGGGATATTTACTATTTGACCGGCGCGCTATTGTCGGCATATCCGGCATTTTCTTTTCCCGCGCTTCTTTATTTGGAGACCGATGGCGGGTCGTGGCTGGCGTCAACGACTGACGAAGGGGATGTGGCTGTGGATGAGCGCGTGGTGTACGATTCGCATGTGCTCTATACGATGAATCCCGATCCGATGCGCTTGCTGAATGCGGCTGTGGCGCAGAAGCTCCGCGATTGCCGGGGTATTTCTCGTTTGGGCTGGCAGCAGGAAGCCACGCCCAAGTTGCTCGCGGATACAGTGGCAGATGCTCTGGGTGGCGAATGGGTGGGTATAGACGATTTGCTGATTGCACAGCAGATGAGAAAGGATGCCGATGAAGTTGCGATGTTGCAAAAGGCGATTGATATTAATCTGCGGGCTTATGACCGCGTGCAAGAGGTGATTGCGCCGGGGGTGAATGAGCTGGATGTGCTCGCGGCGGGACAACAGGTGGCGCTGCATGCGGCAGGTGAGGTGCTGCACCACGGAGGCGATTATCAGTGCGGACAATTGGGCGGGCCTGCCAGAGACCGGATTATTGAGGATGGGGAGTTGTATGTTATTGACGCACAGACAGAATATCACGGATACTGGTCCGATCTGTGCCGCACTTTTGCGGTGGGCGATCCCACGGATTTACAGGCGTCTGTGTACGATCTTTTGAAAGCTATTTTAGAGGATGTTCCCAATCTGGTAAGACCCGGTGGACGGGGAACAGCACTGTGGCACGCGATTGATGAGAGGATCCGCGAGCATCCCCATTTGTCCGATGTTGGGCTGATTCATCACGCGGGACACGGTGTGGGGATTCGCGCACACGAGCCGCCCGATTTGAACCGGGACCGAGAGGGTATTTTTGAGGTGGGTACGGTTTTTTCCTGTGAGCCGGGTGCGTATAGCGAGGCATTGAACGGGGGCATTCGGTTGGAGAATACGTTTTTGGTGACCGAAGACGGTGTGCAAAATCTGACGGATTATCCGCTGGTGTTGAGGCGGTGATGCATGAGTCATCTACTTAGAGCGGGATTACGTTGCCCGTGTCCGCGGCTTCGCGTGCTTGCAGGCACAGGCGCGTGACTTTTATGGCTTCGTCGGAGCCGATGATATGGGGTGCTTTGCCCGTGCGTTCGCCGTGGAGGTTGACGAGAAAATTCTCTTCGGGAGGCAGGGGCAGGTCTCGGGGTGCTTCGCCCGAGCGAATCAGATGTGTGCGGTCGTCGATGACTTCGATGATGCCTTCCGATCCGGCGATTCGGAGGCGGTCGTCGCCGTGGGTGGGTGCTGTTGAGGGGCGCAAATAGTCGAGGTTGATCATTGCCGTGCCGCCATTGCTCAGGCGAAAGAGCATGCCGCCGTGGTCTTCGCAGCCGGGATAGTTGGGATGGGCGAGGTTGCCGTGAAGGGCAGCGACTTGCGTATATTCACGCCCGGTTGTCCAGCGCGTGTAATCGACGGCGTGGATTGCGACCCAGGGGATTGTGCCGCCGTAGGTTTCTCGCTGTTTAAAAAAGTCTGGGCGCGTGCCAAAGCGATAGGATTTTTGTGCGGTTGCCAGAATGGGTTCGCCGATGAGGCCGTCTCGCACCGCCTGGTGTGCTGCGCGAAATGCGGGAGATAGTCGCAGGCCAAACATGGCGGTGAGGCGAATCCCGCTGTTTTTGACCGCTGTTTCAAGGGCGTCGAGATCTTCTATAGTGGTTGCAACGGGTTTTTCGCTGACGATGTCAATTCCCCGGTTTGCCGCGGCTATTGAGGCTTCGGCATTGAGGGAATACGGACGACAAATGCTGACGAGATCGATTTCTTCGGTGTCGAGCATGTGGCGATAATCGTCATACAGGCGGGTGTGTGCGGTGACGTGCGCTTTGACTTTGGCGAGGGTGTCGTCAGGATGGCCTTTGGCGCAGGCGATGAGTTGTGCGTCGGGGATGTGTGCGATGCCGTCGAGTACCATGTTCTGATGTCCGTCGCTGCCGATTTGTGCAATTTTTAGTGGCATGGTGTTCTTGCTCCTGTTGTTGAGATTTGGAATGATGGCTTTAATTAACGGAGGAATAAATGCTTTCGCAAAAGTATTCGGAAGGCGTGTTAAAAAATATTTTGATTTCGCGGGATGACTGGCGGCCTTTTCCCACGGCGTTGACGCGCTATGCGTGGGATGCTTTGCCAGACGCGGTTCGGCAGGCGCAAATTGCACGGGGGGAAGAACGCCTGAATTTTGAGTGGCCGGGCGTGCCTGCGGTGCGGTTTTTGGATTATGCGCGCAATGGGAATCGCTCGCGGTACGAGAGCTTGAGTTTTGGGCGGCGCACGGCGCTGTCCGATCTGGTTCTGGCAGAGTGCGTGGAGGGCAAAGGCCGATTTTTGGATGATATTACCAATGGTATCTGGTGTATTTGCGAGGAGTCTTTTTGGGGTGTGCCCGCGCATATTGGTGTGCAAAAGGCGGGCAGTGGCTTGCCGGATACGGCCGAGCCGATTGTCGATTTGTTTGCCGCAGAGACATCGGAATTGTTGGCGTGGACGGTGTATTTGCTCGGCGCGCAACTCGATGCAGTTTCGCCTTTGATTGTGCCGCGTATTGCGCGTGAGATGCAGTATCGCATTTTGACGCCTTTGTTGGAGCGGGAAGATTTTGGCTGGATGGGGTATTCTGGTGCGCGCGTAAACAATTGGAATCCGTGGATTGTGTCGAATTGGTTGACTTCTACTTTGTTGATGGAGACCGATGAGGCGCGTCGGGTTGCGTCGGTGTTTAAGGCGATGCAGACGGCGGATCATTTTATTGATCCGTATCCAAAGGACGGGGGTTGCGACGAGGGACCGGGCTATTGGGGGCGTGCGGGGGCATCGCTTTACGATTGCTTGGAGTGGCTTTACAGTGCAACGGGTGGGGCGATTGATGTGTACGATGAGCCGCTTGTGCAGAATATTGGCAAGTTTATCTATCGGGTGCAAATTGCGGATCGATATTTTATCAATTTTGCCGATGCGTCGCCTGTGGTGATGCCGGCTTTTGCTGTGGTCTATGGCTATGGTAAGCGCATTGGGGATGATGCAATGGTGTCTCTCGGTGCGTGGTCTGCAGAACAACAGGGTGTTGCCGAGAAGGGTCTTTCAGAGTCTTTTGGGAGCATGGGGCGCGCTTTGCCCGCGCTGTTTTCGCTGAATGAAATTCTCGATGCAGATGCTGCGCCGCCGTTGCCGCGCGATGTGTTTTTGGATGAGATTGAGGTGTTTGTCGCACGGGATCAAGGCGGATCGGTAGATGGATTTTTTGTGGGGGCAAAGGGCGGGCACAATGCCGAGAGTCACAATCACAATGATATCGGGCATGTCGTGGTTTATCTGGATGGTGAGCCAGTGCTGGTGGATGCGGGGGTCGAGACTTATACGGCTAAGACATTTAGCAGCGAGCGATATGATATTTGGACGATGCAATCGCAATATCACACGTTGCCGACGGTGAATGGGCAGATGCAGATTCCCGGGCGGGTTTATTCGGAGGCGGGGATTGATTATCACTACGATATTGCCGCTCGAGATGTGTCTTATGCGGTGAGCGAGGCAGATGCGACGTTTACACTGGATCTGGCGCAAGCCTATCCGCCAGAGGCTCAGATTGATTCGTGGATGCGGACGGTTGTTTTGCATCGCGGCGAAGGTGTGACGATTGCAGATCGATATGCGTTGAAAGCCGTGACTGGCGATATTGTGATGAATGTGTTGACGGCGTGTGGTGCTGAAGATCGTGGCGATGGCACAATCGCGTTGAAGGAGGTTGAATTGGCGGATGGTCGCGTGTCTGGCGCGGGGCGTTTGCACTACGATGCGGATGTGTTCGATGTGGCGATTGAGGATATCGCGATTGAAGACGCGCGATTAAAGACGGTTTGGGGCGATCTGTTGCGGAGAATTACACTGACGGTTAAGAATCCCGAACCACAGGGCGGGTGGACGATTCGGGTGACGCGGTAATGCTGGATTTTTGAAAGTAAAAAGAGGAGCAAGGTCGTGAGGGCTTGCTCTTTTTTTTGATTATTCGATTAAGGCTTCGGAGATGGCGTCGTGAAATTCGGGGCGGAGATGGGCAATTTGGGTGTTCCCGCGGGTGGGATGTACGCGGTTGGTGAGGAGGATGACGCCGAGGTCCCGGGTGGGATCTGCCCATACGGATGTGCCGGTGAAACCAAGGGAGCCAAAGGATTGTTCGCTAAAGTGGCTTCCGCTCGAGCTTTTGCCGGATGAGACGGTGTCCCAGCCGAGTGCCCAGGTGCTGTTGGGCGCGATGTTGGCGCGGGTGGTGAATTGTCGAATGCCCTGTTTGGGAAAGTTGCCTGTACCGAGCCAGGCGAGCAGGCATTTTGACAGGTCAGGTGCTGTGGAAAATAGACCGGCGTGGGGAGCGATACCGCCCATTGCGGCGGCGTTTTCATCGTGGACTTCCCCGCTTACGAGATGATCGCGCAAGTTGGTGCCGTTTTCTGTGGGGGCAATGCGGTGTTTGAGATGGGGTGGTGGACAGTACCAGGTGTCGGTCATTTTAAGCGGTTCGAGTATGTGCTGTTTGACGAGGTGATCCAGGCGCTGGCCGCCGATGGTTTCGAGGATTTTGCCCAGGATGAGAAAGCCCATGTCGCTGTACGCGGTGTCTGTGCCGGGTTCATAAGTTAGGGGGAGTTGGCAGGCTGCTTTGAGCATGGTCTCGCGGGGATCAATCATATTGCTTTGGTCTTTATACAGGTGAACATGTGCAGGCAGACCGCTGCAATGGGCGAGTAGATGTCGAATTGTGACGCGGTTTTTGTTTTTGCCAGTGAAGGAGGGCACATAAAATTGCACGGGTGTGTCGAGGTTGAGACGGTCTTTATCGGCGAATAACATGCAGAGTGTTGTGGTGGCGATGACTTTGGTGACGGAAGCAAGGTCGTAGAGGGTATTGATTTGTACGGGTGTAGCGTTGGGTTGATAGGTGTGGTGGCCCACAGCCCAGGAAGTGACGATGCCCGTGCGGCGCAGGACGAGACCGACGGTACCGGGAGTGGTGCGCGTATGCACATGGTGTTGTAATACTTGACGGGCGCGGTCGAGTTTTTGCGAATCAAAACCGAGTTGTTCTGGTGTCATTTAAGCCTCCTGGACTCTTGCACATAGCATTTCTGTATTCTATATTGCTGAAAGTATGGGAGAAAAACAAAGGAAATTTGACAGGGGAGATCGTTTTATGAGATATCGACATATCTTTGGGTTGGGTGCGTTTATCGCTCTGTTTTTTGCGGTGTGTATGCCCGCTGAGGGACAGATGAATGTGGAACGGCTCGAGAGCATTGCGCGACATGTGGCGCGGGCGGTTTTGGCAGAGGGGGATTCTCTGACGGCAGAGCAGGTCGCATGGGTCGAGCGTCTGACCGCACAATTGGCGGAGGATGTGGTGTTTCTCGATGAACAAAAACAGCGATTGGAAGAGGTGCGTCGCGAAAGAGATGCGTCGATTCGGAATATCGCGAGTCAGGCTGCCAAAGGGATCGCTGTTCTGATTGCTCTGTTGGTCTTGTGGGCGATTTTCCGTGTGATTCGAAGGGGAGTGGGTGCCGAGCAGGGTGATGATCCACTGGGGGTGTTGATTGCGATGCGCACAGAAGCGCGGGCACAGAAACTCGGCAAGACGCTTGTTGAAGAAAATTTGGCGTCGGGCGGAACTGTTGCGCGGAGTATCCGTTCAATTTATCGTAGAGAGGATGGGGTACGAGAAGTTTCCGAGGCGATGGTTTTTTTGAAGACGACGCGAGCGCAACTCAGCCATTTGATTGGTCGCACAGAGGAATTGGGCGAGGGCAAGACGCCAGAACTTGTTGTGATACGTGAGGTGTGAGAGAGCCTCACACGAAGACACAAAGACGCAAAGATACAAGGTGTGAGACGAAAGAATGTAGGGGCGGTGCCCCCGTGCCCGCCCGTGAAAGGATACCAATAGCATGTCAAAAATCTGGATCGTCATTCTGGTTGGGTTTGGTTTTGTTGCTTTCGCAGGAGCTGAAGAAGAGAATGCTTCGCGTATTGCGCGAGAGATGGTTCGCTCGCTGTATGGTTCTGAGCGCGTGAAGCCGTTGCCGCCCGTGGCGAATGCACAGGTGCGCGTTATTGCGAGAAAGTTGGCTGCGGGGTCGGATGGGCGTTTTCAGCATGCGTTTTTTCAGGAGGAGGATCGGGAGCAAGGGGCGTTTTTCAGCGGGCTGATGAAGCACGTTGCTATTGGCGTGATGATTTGTCTGGTGCTTTTTGTGGTGCATACGGTTGTGCGAAAACTCGATGCGGCGCGGCGTCTGGGGAAAACTGATCTCGATGTCACGGTTCAGGGTGGGTTGCGAGCCGCGCCTTATATTCTGGCTCTTCCTATGCCATCTGAAGCAGAGGCAAATCGCATTGGGCACGCGCTTGTTGCCGAGCGGTTGGCTGCGCGGGTGGATGTTTTTTCGCAGTATTTTTTGTCGCCGAATCGGGGTGGAGATACCGTGCTGTTTGTGATGACTGTAAAGGGGCGCTTGAGGTCACTAAAAAAACGGTTGAGGAATGTTTCTATGTCATTTCTCGTGTCGCACGGACACAGGTCCTATTTGACGTGGATTGCAGATGCGGCTGATGGGAGAGGGTG
>JAGWBW010000385.1:1754-3760 GCA_021295695.1 Candidatus Latescibacterota bacterium | reverse complement strand
GTGCGGAAGATGAGGCGCGTTGGGCAAGTCACGACGATTTGACGAGTGAGGTGCGCGTGGGTGTGCTGGCGAGTACATCGGGGGAGGCGCGTTTGGTGGTGGTGGCGGGGCTGGTCAATGCCGATGGTGTTTTGGCTGAGGGTGTGCGCGTTGAAACGCAGACGGATACGGTGGTGGCCGATGGGAGCGCGGATTATTTTATTACTGCTGCCGGTGCGTCGCCCAATCTGGATGGGAGGCAGCGTATTTTTCCTCCTGTAGATACGATGCCGCAGGTGGTTTATATGGGGGCTGAGGAATTACTCGGTGCGCTTGCTTCTGGTAGGATAGATGCGCTCGCCCGAGGAGAGATCGGCAACCGCGATGCGGTTCACGCTTCGGGTGGTGCGTTTGTGGGTTTTACTCTTGGTGTAGAAGATGCGGATTTGGCTGCCTGTATCGATGATAAGATCAATTATCTGACGGATGACCGACGTATCGGTTATGGAGAATGGCGCCAGGATCCCTCGGTTTTCATGACCCGGGCCAGGATGTGGGAGGGTCAATGATATAATTTGGCTGTCATCGCGGTATGATGTTGTAGGGGACGGTCCCCGTGCCCCCGTATAGAGTCACTACGGGGCAGGCTCCCGTGTGTCATCGCGGCATGGTTTTAGCCGCGATCCAGATGTGAAGTAGGAGGGAAATCCTTTTCCCGACTATATCAATGTAAATCCTCAAAGCTTTCAAGTTTTGAGGATTTTTTATTTTTCCGCTTGACAGGTGGCGTGCGTTAGTGTATTATTTAAGTAGAACACTAATACGCCGCTAATTTTTCACTTGATTGGAGGATCAAATGCGATACTTGTTTTTTATTTTTTCGCTGTGTCTGATCATTGCGCCATTGGCGTGGGGAGATTATCAGGATGGCAGGAAGGCTTATAACCAGGGTGACTACGCGACGGCACTCAAAGAATTGCGACCACTCGCTGAGCAAGGCCATGCCGGAGCACAGTACTTCATGGGCTATATGTATTACAAAGGTCAGGGTGTGGCTCAAGACGGAGAAGAGGCTATAAAGTGGCTTCGCCTGGCCGCTGAACAAGGAGATGTTAAATCACAAGTCCGACTTGGCGTAATGTATCGCCTCGGTTTGACAGTGTTGAAAAACTATGAGGAGGCAGAGAAATGGCTTCGCATGGCCGCCGAGCAAGAAGATACAAAGGCACAGTACAAGCGAGGGTATGCAACAAGACAATACAGAGGCTGTGAAGTGGTATCGCAAGGCCGCGGAACTGGGACTGCCCAGATCACAGTTCCGCGTTGGCGTGATGTATTACGAAGGTATGGGCGTTCCCAAAGATGATGATGAGGCTGTGAAGTGGGTTCGCATGGCCGCCGAGCAAGATTATGAACAGGCCCAACGCATCTTGCCTATTTTGCTTCGCAAAAAGCAGGAGGGTTCTGATCCTGCCAACGTCCGAAAGAAAAAATTCCAAAATCAGAAATCGGTGAAGCAGTTGAGGGCAGCCGTAGAGGAAAAGTATTCCTATCGCGATCTGCAGGGCGTGGATTGGGATGCCAGATTTGCCGAGTTTGAGTCGAGATTGGTAGATACGCAGACTTCCCGCCAGTTTGCCATTCTTGCCGGGCAACTCCTAAGGTGGACACCTTTCTCAATACGGATGGTGAAACCTTCGCCAGCTTTCGGCGAAGCGGAAGCGTTCGTCCCAACGTGGACTTTGATCAAATAAAAAAAACAGTACCTCAGTTTCAATTCCACAATCAGGTGGTGGCTACCGGAAGGTTTCCTGATGGACCGGCGTATCTGATGATTGGAAGTTGGTCACGACAGGCTGCCCGGGATATCGAGGCCGCTGCGAAATGGATCGACGAACTGTCGCCCGATGATACCTTGATTCTGGATATTCGATTTAACAGTGGGGGAGACGAGCGGTTGGCGAGAAAGATCGCCGGTCGATTTGTCGAGCGTTCTGTGGTATATGCCGGCCATCTCAATCGCGATA
>JAGWBW010000385.1:0-1438 GCA_021295695.1 Candidatus Latescibacterota bacterium | reverse complement strand
CAGCTCTTGAATTGTTGAAAGGCGATAAGGGGTAAAACGTAAAACCTGAGAAGAGACGACAAGCGTCATCGCGGCATGTCCCCTGCTTAAACCCTGCAGGGGCATGCTTTAGCCGCGATCCAGCCTACCGCGATTTTAAAGGAATGTGACATGAAATCATTTTTTACATTATACGTGAAAGAACTCAAAGCACATAAAATCCGTTTTTTCTTTTTGCTTCTTTTAGTTTTTGGAATGAATGCTTATGGGGTTATCCGAGTAGAAAATGTTTCGCCTGAACGTTTCGTTTCGAAAGAAAATATTGCGTCTGACGAATTCATACAAAGATATATTCAGATCAGCAACTCCCTGATAGGCATTATGTGGCCCGTCAGTCTGGCAAAAACTATCCTCGTTTTCAGTCTGCCTTTTTTGCTGGCGCACGCCTTTGACTCCGAATGGCAATCAAAAACGCATTATCTTATGTTTGCCCTTCCGGTTTCGCAATACACGGTGATTCTGGCAAAGGTCGCCGCAGTTGCAAGTATCGGTTTTGTGGGTGGTGGGATTGTTATTGGCAGTATGTATTTATCGATGACACATATCGCCGACCTGTTGATAGCGTCAGAGGCTAAGTTTATATTTGGAGTAGAGCGTATGCCATTTTTTGATTTTGTTCTTATAGCGAGTTTGATACTTGTGGTTTATATGATTTTTATTTTTGGCATTGTGACTGGGATGGAGGGAGTGAAGTTTTCGGTTAAGCGGTACCGGAGACTGGCTGCGGTTGCTTCTTTTCTTGTATTTTTTCTTTTTGGATTTTTCGCGCTTGAAGGTCTGAGGATTTTTACAATTTTACAGATGCAGGCGCTTCCTTTTACTTATAATGGAAGGTTCATTTTTATGGAAACGAGTGTAGCTCCTTATTTTTATACCATTCTGATGGGTGTCATTTTCATGATCATTGGGCTTGTTATGTATGAAAAACGCGCGGAAATATAAAGTCCGAATCGTGCAACTTTCCGTCTCACATCAAGTTTAAGTATGAAAGATTAGATTCGTTCGATCAATTTCAATTCACCTGCATCCGCTTGACCTGACTTAATCTCGCTCCGAAAGCGAGTGCTGCCAGGATGTCCTCTTTTTCCAGATCTTCATAATCGTTCAGAATATCATCAATAGACATGTCTCCACTTAAGAGTGTCAAAATCATCTCAACTGGATACCGCAATCCCCGTATGCATGGTTTGCCATGACAAATTTCAGGATCTATGGTAATGCGTTCCAGCAATTTTTCTGTGGAGTGATCCGATTGCAGAGCCATATACGTACTCTCCTCGAAAGAATGACCTACGAAGTTTTAAGAAGTTGGTGTTTGTTGAAATATATGTAAAGCAAATTGCGGTACTATGCAATGGAAAACAGACTATGACAACGCGATGGGTATGGCTATTTGCCG
>JAGWBW010000103.1:1882-10434 GCA_021295695.1 Candidatus Latescibacterota bacterium | reverse complement strand
CCCTTTTCCTTTTTCCACGGATTGATGGGATCTTGTAAAACTTCCGGCCATAAATTTTTAATGAGTTTTCGATGCAGACCATCTGTTGCGCGATGCCTAAAATCAACCGAAAGCATCTTTTTTAGAATTGTCCTGTTGTTGTACAAAATATATGTATCATGCGCCATGTCAGAATCGAGTATGGCCAAAGACTGCCAACACCCCATGCGATGCTCCCATAAAAAAAGATCAAAATAATCATAATTGAAAATCGAGGCCCTCGTCAAATGCGTCGTCTCAATGAACTCCTTAAAACCATTTATGCAAAACTTTGATCGCGGATAAATGCCGTAGAATTGAGACAGAATTTGGGGAGCCACTTCCTTTTGGGGTGCTAGATATGCAGACCTTCGATACCTTGCCCGAACAATCTCAGAAACATTTGATTTGATATGTAAACTGTTAGTTGGCAAAGATTCGAGTAATTTTTTTGTCACAAGCCCTTGAATACCTGCCCGCATATAGGCTGTGTTCTTGTGAAAAATGTCCAAGAATGCCGCTTCATTTTTATCCGACACCCAGTTTTTCCCCTCTATCAGATGATGATCAACTCCAAGCCGATTACACATCTTTTGTGCCAGCAATGCATCCAGTACATGGGAAATAGAAAAACGATATGTAAAATAAAAAATGTCATCTTTCAGATGCTTTGTTGATGCAAGCGTTAATCGTGAATCTGTCCCCCCGGTCACCGAAACTGATAACTTAAACTTCTGACTCAACAATGTGATCTGCTGAGTAAACAATTCTGACAATTCATCTATAAAGACTGGGGAAAATTTTTCTCGTTTGATTTCTTGTCTGGGAAAAAATCTCTGAACGCTAAAATCATCAATATTGAGATATGTATTTGGCGTTAACATCGAAATTTCACAATAAGGCGTCAATAGCCCTGGGAAATGACGCAATGCGCGGCCATTCCCTGCACCCATATGTTGAATGAAATTTTTTCTTTCTCCTGGTACACTATATTTATTTATATCTGCTATAATTTGAGCATGTGAAGAAATAAAAAAATGATCTAACGACTTGGAATAAAAAGCCGTACGGTTTCCCGCAGCATCTTGCAGAACGAAATGACGACTTTGGGAGGCAACCAAAATGAGGAAACGACCCGATAAATTGTCTAAGTAATAAAAAAAAGTATCGTCAGATTGTATGTAAGCATCATGAAGTTGTTGCGCTATTTTATTCCTGCATATCACATTATTTATGGGATCTAAAATTGTCCCCAAAATTACAATTTCAGTTCCCTGACCGCGATAAGTGGCAATATCCAATTCTGAGTGAAAATAAATATAAAAAGATGCTACATCTATTTTCTTATATCGCTCTTGAAGATACCCGGCGCTGGGATGGTCCAGAGTATTCAGTCTGACATTAGTTATTAAATATCCCCTACGAAATAGAAGATGCTTATATAAGTCCATCTCAGATGCCTTTTCAAAACATTAGTTTCTATTCATAACGAATGGCTATTACAGGATCATTTTTCGCGACCTTGACAGCCAAACAGTCCACCGTCAAATGAGGAACTTTTCCAGTAATGAACACTCGCCGCTTCTTTATGCAGTTGTACAGCATATAAGCATCTTGATATTGTTTCCAATCACTTCCTCAGCACGATAGCAGAATATCTTCTCGGCAGCAGAAAGGAAACAAGAATAGTTTTTTCAGAAACTATTTAGTTCAGGATTAATTTTTTAATACAGCAACAATTCGCTCTACGGCATTGCCGTCCCACAACTCGGGCAAGCCACCGGATTTATAGTGCCCATTTAAAACAGACTCAGCCTCTATAACAATGCGTTCGGGACAAACACCCACAAGTGTATTCGTCCCAATATCTATAGTCTCTGGTCGTTCTGTATTTTCTCTAAGTGTCAAACACGGCACACCCAAAGCCGTCGTCTCTTCTTGCAATCCCCCGGAATCTGTCATCACAAATTTTGCATTCTTTTGAAGTTTCAAAGAATCGAGATAACCCACCGGATCCATAAGTTTGACATTGCCCATCATCTCAAGCGTATGCAAAAAACCAAATTCAGACAGACGATTGCGGGTTCTCGGATGCAAAGGCCACGCGATTGAACATCTAAGAGCTTGCAACGCAGATATAATACCAGCTAACGTATCTGGACAATCGACATTTGAGGCGCGATGGAGAGTGAGAAAAACATATTCCCCAACCGATAAACCGTGTATATCCAGAATGCGGGATTCATCGGCTTTGGGGGATAGCGACATCAGAGAATCGATCATCACATTGCCTACAAAATGAATGCGGTGATCTTCTATGCCTTCGCTCCTTAGATTTTCACACGCTTGCTTTGAGGGTGCAAACAACAGATCGCTTATGGCATCCACTACGATCCGATTGATCTCTTCAGGCATCGATCTATCCCAGCTTCTCAACCCCGCCTCCACATGTCCAACGGAAATTTGCGATTTTGCTGCATCTATCGCACATGCTAAAGTGGAATTTACGTCCCCAACGACAATAACCTAATCTGGCCTTTCCAAAGATAAAACCTTCTCAAACCCCATCATGATCTGCGCTGTCTGGTAAGCGTGACTGCCAGAACCTACATTCAATTCATAATGAGGTCTGGGAAGATTTAAGTCTCGAAAAAAAATCTCGGACATCAGATCATCGTAGTGTTGGCCCGTATGCACCAAAAGCGGCTCAAACAAATCGGGCGTCTCGATTAGTCGATTCCACAGCGGGGCAACTTTTATAAAATTGGGCCGCGCACCCGCAACAAGGATAATTTTCACCTATTTCTCACAGGGATGAATGCGAATTATGGATGAAAAAAAATAAGCCACGGCCACCCAAAGACATGTAAAGGAAGTCCACATAAGACGGCCTTTTAGACGCCAATTGAACACCTGCCTTATACCCAAACCACAGGAAATTTCTGTGGTTCTATTCTCGCATTTTTAAATCTCGAGCAACCTCTACTATTGCGGGCCACCAGGATAATAATTGTCCATAATTCAATATTACGCGTTGTGCTAATTGCTTTGCCTCCTCAGACGACCTACCATTGGTAAGATCCGTGGGAATCTGTAAATCCATCATATCGTATTCTAAACATCGAATAAATTTCCGCACACATTCCACCCAAAATTTTGGAGCATCTATGGCTGTTAAAATACGGTTTTCTAAAGAAGCTATTAGTCTGCTGATATTTTGACACATCAAAGTGTTAAGCTGATATTCAAAGTCTGAGAAGGGCAATTTACCCCATTCAGTCAGATAACCACCTAACTGTTGCAAGTTTTGTACAGGATCTAAACCCACAGGTTGAAAACTCTTTATGATCACTCGGATTAAATCATTGAGCCGAAACATAGAAGCACTATTCCAAAGATCATCCTGAGAAAAAGTGCGTTTTTCCTCTGGTGCGTGTAAAAGTGCCCAGGGCAAGTGCCCAAAAAAGCTTCTTGGAAAACATTGATCCATAATAGTGCCGAGAACACCATCTTGCCCTCTCATCACAGGAACAAAGGGAGGCAGAAGTTCTCTGTTATCAAGACCCAAAAATCCTGCCATACAAAAACTTGCATCTGATATGGTGAGTCTGTTTACGCCTCTTTGGATTTCGCCGCTCAACACCGCTTTGTGAAAATCTAATCGCATCTGACCTAATCTATTTAAAGAAGCATCATTTAAAAAATGTATATATGTGGGAAGATTACATCCAGAATGTCCGACGAGGCCGTTAAAAGTTACTTGAACACGTCCACCCGCTTTCAAACGACGATAGAAGGAATTATTTAAATGAAAAACCTTTATTTCTTTATGACTTGCAAAATCAGTCAGGCAATGACCGAGTGTTTTTCCCAATAGTTTTTCATGAAGCTCAAGGATATCTTGTCGCAACGGTGCAGTTTGTAGTAAGGAAACCCGGTTCAATGCAAAATTATAAAGTGTAGCATCTTTCCCACCAGCTAATGATAGCCCTTCTTGACTGTTCGGTATGTTAGATATTCGACATACAGTATCGTCATCGGCACTAAAACACAGTTCCCCCACCGTCTTTAGCAATAAGGCATTGCGATTTGCACCGGCGGTATTACCACAAGATTCCGTGTCAAAAAGAGCATAATGAATGACATCTGGCGGAATGCCTTCCTTAATCATATCCGCAGCAAAATGGTTTTTCGCCTTTTTACCAACATAGGAAATTTCCATTCCATAAATTGATCTGAAATGTTGCACCATTTGACAAATAGACGGGCTATCTTTAGCATCGTCAAAAATCCAGAACTTCGGCGTTCGACCAAAATGCAGACTATTCTCTATATAACTTGCCAATGCTCTTTCTAAATACGCCCGTCGATCTCGGGTTAAGAGTCCTACGGACGATATTTTGGGAATTACATCTAAAGACTCATCATGTGTATGAAAAAGTGCTCTCACGCACTCTTCTTCTGATATGAGATAACCCAATCGCACCATTTGAGCGAGTTGGTTTTTTGTTTGAGCAAAGATCGAATGATTCTTTCGCTTAAAAGGCATCCCAAATCGTGCATTTTTGAGGGTACCGGCTTGTGGTAATCTATTCTTCACAAGAGCTGTGTATTTATGTGCCTGAGTGTCGATAGTAGCAAAATCTCGACAGCTATTTAGCAGATTACCAACTTGATGTGGAATCAGTTTTCTCACCTCTCTGCCGTCCTGATTTATAAACCATCCTTTTCTTCCGGCAGGAAATATATCTATACCTAAAAAACAGTACAAATTATCAATTCGGTCATTAGATGAAAGGGCAGGGCTATTACGTTTTAAGAACATGGGTGATGAGTTCCTCAGAGGGCATATTGTCAACTATCTGTTGCGTAGATGTATGCAATTGTGCTTCAAGAGCATTGCGATAAACTTCAAGCCAAGCTTCGGTTTCTTTTTCAGGAGAGAGGTCATTTTGCGCTTTTTCCTTTGCTGTATTGCCTAATTGCCGCCTGAGAGATTCATCATCTAATAAGGATAAAATACCCATTGTTAATGCCTCAGCATCTCTTGGCGGAACCAAAAACCCTTCACTTAAATGTGTAACAATATCTACAACACCACATACTTCTGTCGCTACAAAAGGGCGTCCACAGCCCATCGCTTCAATAAGCGCATTTGGTGATCCTTCATAAAGAGAGGGTAACACGACAATATCAATCTCTTCTAACCACGCTTTAACATGAGTATGTGGCACTGGCCCTGTGATGAAGAACCGTTTCTTGAGACCCAATGTTTTGATGCGTTGCAGCCAGTGTTTTTTTCTTCCGGGTTCTACAAAATCGCCTACAAGGAGCAAAGATGCATCTGGATAGCTTACGAGCAATTCTTGAAATGCACTTAATAAATACCCAAAACCTTTTACATGGCGCATGTTACCTATTGTGCCAATTACCGGCCCACCTCGGGATTTGGCCTGAAGGAATTTTTCTCCAAAAATCCTGAATCTCCACTTTTGATCTTGTATGAGATCACGCAAATTTCCAGAGTCAAAAACAATGGGATCAAATACATTGGGTATCACATACCCTTTAGGAAAAGTCGCGATTTTTTTTGCCTTTTCTAAAAGTTCTCTATTGACAGAGGTGACACACGATGCCTGTTCCAAAACCCACCTGATACTCCCCAAAAATAAAGGACTGTAAGAAAGCCTCTCCAGATCACTCCCCCGGATACTGGCAATAAAAGGCCGCTCTACCATTTTAGCTGCGATTGCACCCACAAATCCTGACGGCACCAAAAACAGACCATGAAAAAGATCAAAGTCAATATCCTGGTGTAAACGAATTATGTAATCTCCAATTTCTCGTAACTGGACCAGGTCTCCAAAAAAGCCTCCCAATGCAGGATAAGTATAGTGTACTGTCACACCCTCATCCCAAACAGGTTTGATAGGTACATCTGCCGAGAGTGAACCGGGAGCAATGACATGAATATCCAGCCCCTGTTTTGCCAAATTCCGTGCAATGCGCTGTGTTGCGGTGCCAAGTCCCCCAACCCCCGGTGGATACTGTTCTGTGATCATACAAACTTTCATCGCTACCTCCAAAAAATAGATAGATTAGAGCAGATATTTTGAGGGCAATAAATGATAGTTGTATAAGCAAGAAGTAATCGCCTATTATCATATTGCACACCAAACGCTAAGATGAATTCTTGCATATCTACTCCATATTCATTCAATCTTATAACCAAGCTCTATTAGCAAATCACCAGCTATGTGTTGAAAGTGTTGAACCTGAGTATTATCGAGATCCGTTTTCCATTGGATAGCCAAATCGGAGTCGGGTGGTCGAATGATATGCTTATGATAGACTTTTCTTTCTGGCCAATTTGGATTTTGTATCATGCCGTAATAACGACTCTTACCATCTAATTCAGGATAACGCAACATACAGTCATCGTATTTTTCTTGTATAAAAGCGCAGATCTCCTGCAAGATATTTTGAGGATCTTCAACCAATTTTTCATATTTTATTTCCAAAAAATTTCGGGCAATCTGTGAATCTGCTCGACATTTAATAATTCTCCTCTTCCAGGTATGCGCTGCCTGTTCTATTTTTTTGGGGGCCCAGGGCAGCTTGAGCCAAGATGCAGCAACGGCTCTTCCATCTCTGATTATATGGATGATGAATGCATCCGGCCATATCCTGACAATAGATCGCAACATCTCGGAATATACAGGGGTGTTATCCCCCCACCGGGGCTTTCCAGATATTTCAACGACACAATCATAAAAAGCATTGAGCACGATTCCTGGCGTCAAGATTTTATAGCCTGTTAGTTTTTGTCGAAACAATTCTGCGGGAATACCAAAGTCCTTCCATCGTTGGTCCTGGATGATCAAATCTGCCACAGCTTTCGTAAAGCGACTCTGCTTCAACCACGTATCGATATGCAAAAGAAGTGCTGTTTCTTGCGTAATAAAAAGATTGGGATGACAGCTTAACATGGAAGCAAGAAGCGTTGTACCACATCGTTGGGTTCCCACAATAAATACTGGAAATTCCTTGATCATGGGATCATCCGCTTAGTAAGTTGTTCATAAAAATATGGTGCAACTTGCTTGACATCATAAGTAGCCAACAGGCCTTCATCCGGCGTACGCTTTTCTTTCAAAATGCCTCTGCGATATTCTTTGATATATGTTTCAATAACAGATGCAACTTGTGCTGTATCTTCTGGATCAGCTACTAATCCGCCAGCTTGTCTTATAAATTCTGCCGACGGACCATTTAGAGGCGTTAGCCCTAACAAAGGGCGTTTTGCACCTAAATAATCCACCAGCTTTGATGGCAGAAAAACATTGTGAGATGGGGTTGACGCATCAATCAGGAGCAACACATCACAACCCATCATTGATTCTAAACTTTGTAAATAAGGTATTTCGGGACAAATTTTAACATAGGGTTCGACTTGATATGACCTGCAAAGACGTTTTGCTAGAGAAGGTGGCGCACAGGGGCCGATCATTTCAAACTGAACATTTTGCAATAAATGCGCCTGTCTATCTTTCAACAATTTAAGTGCCCGAAAAAGGGGTTCAGGAGTACGAAATTGATAAAAACTGCCGACATACCGAAAAATCAGATTTGAGTTTCGCTCTGGTTGATTGGGATAAATATCAGGATCAAAATAATGAGGAATAACAAACGCCTTGTCCCACCAATGAGATGGGTATTTTTGCATGACAAGCTCTCTGGTTTCTTCAGAAACAAACACGACTTGATCGGCACATTTAACGACGCGCTTTTCTTGATTTGCATTCACATATCGAGCGAGAAAATTCTTGGTCTCATTTAAGTAGGGATTATCGACCCAGGGATCACTAAAGTGGGCAATCCAGGGGATGGGAACCTGTCTTTTCAGAGATAGCCCGACAAGATGATCGGTCATCGGATTTGCAAATGTAAGCATAAGATCAAAATCTTGTTGCTTAAGCAGATTAAGGGCAGCCTCTTTTGCATATTTTATCCAGGGACGAAACGGATCAGGGACACAATCTTGAATCCCAATAGCACCATTCAACCAGCTTTTAGTTTGTTTGGGAAAAATTATTCGTTTATGATGAATATTCTGAGGATAAATATTCATCAAATCTTGATCCCACTTGAGCTGTGGAACTGTCCTCGGATCAGCACAGATCACTGTAATGTCAATGCCTCTTAGTGCCCAGTGGGTTAAGAGCCGGTGGACTTGAACAGCACGAGGCGACAAGAGCGGCGGCATCCGAAAAGAGATCGCGAGAACTCTACTTGGTGTCAAAAACGAGATCCTGTCCATTTACCTATCACATTCTGCATTATTATCGTTTCCCTTGCTCAATCTCGGATAATTCTAAAAAAGGTCTCATTATGCGCCACGGTTTTGCCCACTTTGTCATGGGCTGTTACCGTCAGCTTGTGAATGCCCGAAGGAACTTGAGATACATCGATCTGCAAATAAGTAAACTCATCCTCGCGATTGCCAAGATAGTCTGCCGTTACGGTTGTTTCAT
>JAGWBW010000103.1:0-1548 GCA_021295695.1 Candidatus Latescibacterota bacterium | reverse complement strand
TAAATTCGTCCTGTGACAGATTGTACACCTCGAAATACACATAGACCGGTGAGGCGTGTCCATAAGTCCGCAAAGGATTGGGTATGACATCCAAATCCTCTCGGCTTTCTGAGAAAGCAGTCTGAGAGCGAATCTGACTTGCCAGGAGTAAATCGCTTACCTGGAGCGTTGTATCTGAATATCCAATACGCTTCTGATTTCTAAATTCTCCTATTGAGCCAGAGACCTTATCGCGCACTTCACCACGGATTTGATACGTCCCGGGATTAACAGCAACATCTTTGAAAGTTAAAAAGTATGCATTTTTCAAACTGTCTATGGGACTCTTATATTTGCGGATAGGGGAAAAAAGCAGGACGTCAGGCTTAACACTGCGATAGATCATCTGGTCATTGTTGTCGAGTATAAAGAGGCCGTCGTCAATTGTGAACTGCTTCTGATCTAATGATCCAAATCTCGCTTTGGGAAGTGCGTAGGAGACTTCAAGGCGGATGCTGTCTGCGCGCTTAAAGGCGGTCATTTGGTTGAACAGGTAAATCGCGGTGGTAGGGATTTCAGGACGCTCTTGGGTGAGGCGGAAACTTTTCGAATGCGGTTCACATACCTCCACTGTTCTTTCTTGGCATCATATTGTGCACCGGGATCGTAGTCAGAGCCCGGACTCGTTTCCTTAAAGAAAATCGCAGCAACATCTATCATAAAGGGTCTGGCAGTTCTAATCAGTCCAGAAAAAGTATCAAACATCCAGCCCGTAGTGCCATCCGCACTGCGAAATGCCACCTCAAAGCCTTCGTAATACCACATCTGCCGATAGACATGGCTGTCCAATTCTGAACGAAAATACACGAGTGGCATGCCGCCAGTGCCCTCTCGTATATTTGGACGCACCATGCGTTTTCCCAGTGGCTTTCCAAACTTGAGAAAAGTCTGTCCCCGATCTGTTTCCCAACCCTTGATACCCTTTTCGGACGCTGCACGACCATAGCGCTCGAGTACATGTTCGTTATATTCCGTTAATAACAAGGGATCTACTATGTCTGAGACGGTTGAAGTATCCAAATCCGATACATAAGCCATGGCATCAGATGCATACCGATCCTCCTCCACGGCTTTCATGACCGCGAGTTCAGCTTCAGGTAGTTTTTTCTTTGCTATCAGGAAAAATTGCTCGGCCATTGCACCTTCTTCGCCCAGATGATGACTCAAGCCACACAACAGTAAGGTCTCCCAATCATCGGGGAAATGGCGCACCATCTTCCGCGATAAACTGACCAAAGGCGCTATCTGATTGCCCTCAAGATATGCCACAGCCAAATCAAGATATGCCTCCCGGTAACTCGGATGAGCCTCTATCGCGCTGTCAAAATACCTCACAGCTTCTTGAAAGTCCTTTCTCGCAAACTCCTTATTGCCTGCAATATTCAGATTGCGATATTTCAAAAACTCTCCGAGATGAAAGCGCCCAATGCCCACGAGCGCAGCAGGCTCATTGGGAGACCGCTTGAGTACCTTTTTATATTGACCCAGAGCGAGTGCGTGCTTGTCCTG
>JAGWBW010000384.1:6750-7764 GCA_021295695.1 Candidatus Latescibacterota bacterium | reverse complement strand
GTCTGGTCGCCTGGACTTAGTGGAAGGACTTCTCAGTCGAGAAGATGGGATGAATATTAATGTGCAGGGAGCAAAGGGACAGACACCTCTAATGCAAGCTGCCATGATGGGAGATATCGCTATGGCGCGTCTCTTGATCAGTTATGGCGCAGATGTTTATGAGCAAGATTTCGAGGGGTGGACTGCCCTGGGGTATGCTGTCCGATCAGGGAATCAAGAATTGGTTGCGCTCATAAAGAGCAAGATGGAAGCATTGCGTATCCAGCGCTGAACGTCAATCCAAGTAATGGAGGCATGACTAAAAACTTTGAATCCATTGTAATAAATAATAGTTCTGTGGGTAATACAGCAGGCACATTGAGATCAAAACAATGTGCCTGATTTTTATTTCAGGTGTTCATTTTCGGACACCACTGTATCAAAATCGGACACTTATTAAACTGCGCTCAGGATACAAATTTCATAACTGATTGTAAAATATAGAGAAGAGAATTTTGGCACAGAAATTGCTTTCTTTTTGGGTGGAAACTAATGGGTTAATAGTTTTTAATTCGTTCTACTTGTAACGGGGGAGGGTTATCGTGTTCAGAAATTACCTGATTATCGCTCTAAGAAATCTCAAGCGGCAAAAAACCTTTAGTGCTATTAATATTCTGGGGCTTGCCATTGGTTTGAGCACGTGCATTTTGATCGTGCTCTATGTTCAGGATGAGTTGAGTTTTGACAGTTGGCATGCAAAAGGTGATCGGATCTATCGCGTGATGCGGGAGACTAAGGCTGGGGGACAATCGAATTATTTGCCCGATACGTCGGGCGCACTGGCAGGGGCACTTGAGCGGGATTTTCCCGAAGTGGAGAAAGCCGTGCGCGTATGGGTCGATTTCATAGACGTAAGCCTGGGAGAAAAAAAATTTCCTCTGAGCATCTGTATTGCTGATCCCGAGTTGTTTGAAATTTTCGACTTTCCATTTGTGCGTGGCAATCTCGAAACTGCATTTCCCAATCCCAATGCCA
>JAGWBW010000384.1:6212-6661 GCA_021295695.1 Candidatus Latescibacterota bacterium | reverse complement strand
TGTGCCTCGCAATTCTACACTCAGTCGCTACGGTGAAACCGATTATATCGATTATATCGGAACAGGCGGATTCGCGTCCGAAGGCACGAAATACCTCTGGGAAGGTTGGATACCAACCGATGGCTGGCGTCCTGTCAATACATATCTTCTGCTGCGAGAAGGGGCGGATCCCAGGGCGCTGTCCGCAAAGCTCCCCGAATTTATGGATCGCTATATGGGCGCGGAGATCGCGCGCACAAATGCATATCATCTCCAGCCTCTTGATCACATTCATCTCTATTCGAGACAGGACTACAATCTGGATTGGTACGGCGATATTGATCGCGTCTATCAGTTTGGGGCTATTGCAGTTCTGGTGCTCGCGATTGGATGTATCAATTTTACAAATTTGACCACGGCGCAATCGGCTCGCAGGGCGCACGAGGTAGGTTTGCGAAAGATGTCGGGTG
>JAGWBW010000384.1:4922-6176 GCA_021295695.1 Candidatus Latescibacterota bacterium | reverse complement strand
TTGCGCTTGTTCTCGCGCTTAGTGCCGTCGAACTTGTGCTTCCCGAGTTTAATGCCTTTTTCTACAAGCAGATCGAGTTCAATTTGTCGAGTGATCCCTTGTTCGCAATTGCCTTGATTGGTATTGCTGTATTCGTTGGGCTGTTGGCTGGTGTTTATCCCGCATTTTTTCTTTCTGCGTATGAACCCACAGAGACACTAAAAGGGGCATTCCGTGCGGGTTCGCGGGGGCAGTGGATCCGAAAAGGGTTGGTGGTAGCGCAGTTTGCAATTTCAATTACTCTGATCGCGAGTACGGGGGTGATTTATCAGCAACTCGATTATATTAAAAATAAACATCTGGGTCTTAATATGGAGCAGATGGTGCTCATGCCCATATTTGTTCTCGATCAGGAAACGAAATTGGATCCGGAGCAAAAGCTCGCTGCCCGTTATGCTACGGTGAAAGAAGCATTCCTCGCCCATCCGAATGCGCTCGAAGCAACGGCTTATCGCTGGCGGGTTGGATGGAGTGGGGGTATTATCCGAACTATTCGGGCAGAGGGNNNNCTTCTGGAGGTCGATGAAGATTATCTCGATGTGTTTCAAGTTGAATTGGTAGAAGGACGCAAATTTGATCCGATTGCATTTCCCACAGATACGTCAAAAACCTTTATCATCAATGAAACGGCAGTTGAGCGGCTCGGCTGGGATGATCCCATTGGCAAATCTTTTGAGTGGGTTGATCGAGAGAGAAATCGGAAGGGGACGGTGATTGGCGTTGTGCAAGACTTTCGCTACGGTCCCTTGCAAGAAAAAATTGGTCCCGTCGCGCTGACGCTTCGGCACCAGCAATTTTACAGTTTGGGCGTGCGCGTCAAAGCCGAGGGCATGGAAGAGACGCTCACTTTTTTTGAAAAGACCTGGAAGCGTTTCGCCCTTGCGGATCAGGCATTTGAATATATGATGTGGGATCAACAGTTTGAATACATGTACTCTGCAGAACAGCGGGCGCAGGCGCTTACATTGCTCTCTTCGGGGATGGCAATTTTGCTCGCGTGTATGGGTCTTTTTGGCCTTGCGGCATTTGCGATTGAGCAGCGCGTGAAAGAAATTGGGGTGCGAAAGGTTTTGGGTGCGAGTGTGTCAAATATTGTGATTTTGGTTTCCAGAACATTTGCAATTATGGTTTTGATTGCGAATCTGTTTGCATGGCCGGTTGCGTATTTTGCGATGCGAAGTTGGCTGGATGGCTTTGCTTATCGCACGGATCTTT
>JAGWBW010000384.1:3936-4795 GCA_021295695.1 Candidatus Latescibacterota bacterium | reverse complement strand
ATTCATCGGGCTTTTGTTGTGTGGAACTGTCTGTCAACTTGTGGAATCTCAACCCCTTGAGTATATTGATTAGTGCCTGCCGGGCATTGGAGATCGTGCAGTAGGCTGAACTTGGTAATTGGAAAATACGCAAGCCAAGTCAACGAGCATGGAAAAGATTGATAGAATGTCAATGTCCCGCCTGTCAACAATATGGGATAGATGGTCTTAAAGCAAACCGTATCTATGGCTGTTGTAACCGAGCTACCCATAATCTATGGACATTGCTGGAAGAAAATCGAATGATTCAAGAACACTTAGAAGCAGGAACATATTCGGAATGGTACAAGGAACATTTGTATAACTCGACTTATCGCCCACTCATTGATCGAATCGTAGAAATGTCCGACACACTAAAATGATAATTTTGATCGCTGAAGCGCAGGGGCGATTTTTCTGATATATCGGGTTTTAGGCTTATGTCAATGGAATTTGAGTGGGATGAGAACAAAGTGTGGCATTTGATGAAGCAAAAACTGTCTTTGAAGATGCACTTTATGTTGATTTCTACGATCCCGACCACTCTTATGATGAGCATCGGTATATTATCGTCGGACAATCAAAGCTCGGTCGTTTGTTAATTGTATCATACACTGAGCACGAAGATGTGATTCGTTTGATTAGTGCTAGAGAAACAACCCGCAAGGAGAGACAAGCTTATGAAGAAGAATGAGACAACAACACAGGATGACCTTCGGCCAGAGTATGATTTGCGAGCCTTAGAGGTGAGAAGGGTTGGGCCCGAGCGCAAGCACTTTGGTAGATCCGTTGTCCAGTTAGCGCCTGATGTTGCTGAGGTGTTTCCAGACGCAGAGTCTGT
>JAGWBW010000384.1:1052-3864 GCA_021295695.1 Candidatus Latescibacterota bacterium | reverse complement strand
CAATTACCACATTCAGATCAACTTAATATTGCAGCACTCAGTGGATTGTTCAGGAATACGACCAATTCGTACAAATATCTCTTTTTTCTTTCTTTATTGACTTTGCTAAAGGATAGAGATTTCGAGATTGATGACGGCATTCTATTGAGAGATATAGAGATTGAGATGCTGGTTACTGCATGGTATCCGCATGTCTTTTTTAAACTGTCATTTGGCATTCAGGATAAAATTCCTTCCGTTTTGGGACGGATTCCAAATTTTGATAATGATAAAAATTTGCTGTCTAAAACGGGGCGCAATAATTTGCGAAAACACCTTGCCTTTTATGGTGAAATGCTGGATTTCAAATTGATGCGTTATGTCCCCTATCGAATTTTGCGTCCGTTTTTTGTCGAAGAAACCAGTCTGTTGAGAAAAAAGGTAGATCAGAAAATTGTCGAACTTGCTGCTGAACATTTTCAGAAACGACGCCCTCTCTTCCGTTTTGACGATACTCGAAAATGTATTTTTTTGCATCCAGACTGGATTGCTTATTTGCAACAACACCAGACAATTATTGAGGGCTGGACACTGTGGCATTGGGCAGATTATATGCAGCGACGCAACCCCAGTATTCCTGCGGTGACGCGAAAATTGTTTCCACCAAATAAGAGAGAGTCTCTTAATGCACAGCGGAAGTTCTGGGATACTGTTATTGATATTGATAGAACGAATATCCGATGTATTTATACAGGGAAAAAGCTGGATTGCGGTTATGCACTGGATCACTTTTTGCCCTGGAAATTTGTAGTGCATAATCAGTTGTGGAATCTCATTCCCGCTTATCCCCAGGCAAATAGTTCTAAAAGTGACCGTTTTCCATCGGAAATATATATTGACCACTTAGCTGCAACCCACTGTGCTGCGCTATCTATAGCCCGAGACAGTTTTAGTAATAACAAATGGAAAAAGGAAGTGGGGCCTTATATTACAGACTTGCATATTGATAAGTCCGAAGACACTCTGGATTTTGAAAAATTGAGATTTGCCTATCGCAGAACCCTGGAACCTCTTATGTCGATTGCAGAGCAGCAAGGATTTCACTGCGGGTGGACTTATGGATGAGATTAAAAAAACCATTGAGTATAGATAGCGCGGGAGGCCGATTCTCGGCAGACTGCTATTTTTTTTAGTGTAAAAATCTTTCACGATGCCCCATCATTCATGGATCAAAACGTACACTTTTGTATTCCAGCGCGTTCCGTTTGTATGTGCCTCCAAAGGCGATCCTTACATTCAGGTTAAGGCGCAATACAGCATATTAAAAGCCTGATGAGGGTACGTGAGCTTCTGTCCATACAATTCATTGCTCAATTCTGTGGCGTTGGCCTGATTTTTGCTCAGCCATCAGACTCAGGGCATTCCACATGGCCGAATATGACTCTGTCTCCAAAGATCTCATCCAGACCTATCCAGAAGACTTCATCCGCCTCACACTTGAACAGGACGATGTAGAGGTCCTCGACATACTCGATACGGAGCAAAACACGGTTGATACACGACACATGGACAGCCTCATCCGCGTCCATATCGCAGGCAAGGAAGCATTGGTGCATCATGAGTTTCAGACGACTGACGATCCCTCTATGCCGCTGCGCATGGCGGGCTATATTATACGTGCGATAGAGCAGCACGACCTGCCGATTTATTCCAGCGTGATCTATTTACGGCGCAGTGCAGGTCGGCGCGATCCGGGGTACTTTATTCATGATATATCCGGCCATCGCGTTTTGATAGAATACACAGTGGTTCGGCTGAGTGAGATAGAGGGACAGGACATTATTGATGGCGGACCTTCGGGCTTGTTTCCGTTTGTCCCTTTGATGAAACGTCCTGTTGGAATAGATTCTGAGGGGTGGTTGCATCACTGTGTTGACGCGACGAATGCTCTGGCGGTTGATGAATCATAGGTGGATTAGAGTATGATCCGACACTGATCAATCGTATTCTATTACAGGAGGGTCTTATGGATGCCATTATGCGCGAGTCATCGTTTGCACAATACATTAAACAATTGGGTATTGAGCAAGGTAGAGAGCAGGGTATTGAGCAAGGTATTGAACAAGGTATTGAGCAAGGTATTGAACAAGGCAGAGAGGAAGGCATTGAGCAGGGGGGCAGGCAACGCGCCATTGAAGATATTCTCGATGTGTTAGAGATTCGATTTGATATGCACGAGACACATCCTGTATCTACTCGCATTGCGGTCATCGAAGATTTGCAACGCCTGAAGCAGTTGCATCGCGCGGCAATCCAGGTGTCCAGCCTTGAAGCATTTGAGCAAGCGTTGGATGCGTGACGCGATTATATGGAGTTATGCATATCTTTCAAACTATATGATATAGGACTTCTTTATGATTGTCGATACGCACGTTCACATCTGGGAAATTTCGGATAAGTATCCGGTTGGTCCCACTGCGCCGACCTGGAATAGCTATCCGGATGAACCGGGTACTGCTGAGGAACTCTTGGCTGATATGGATGCCGAAGGGGTGGATTGGACTGTACTCGTGCAAACGAGCTGGTCCACCTGGGATAACGGTTATATCGCGGATTCTGTGGTGCAATATCCGGATCGATTTATCGGGCATGGTCTTATTGATCCCCAGGATCCCGACAATGCCGAGCAGGTGCGATACTGGGTTCGGGAGCGCGGTCTGGTTGGGTTCCGTTTGCATCCGATGTACTATCCCGATGAAAAGATTCTGCTTGCGGAACAAAACGGTCCGATGTGGGAAGAGATCGCGGCTCTCGATGCGATTATCCAGTTTCA
>JAGWBW010000384.1:0-957 GCA_021295695.1 Candidatus Latescibacterota bacterium | reverse complement strand
TCTGGCGCGTTTTGACAATGTGTTTTTTAAACTCTCGGATGTGGCTGGACGTTCGCAAAAAGTTCATCCGTACGAAGATGTGCATCCGTATATTGAGGCGGCGCTGGCGGTTTTTACTGCACAGCGTATGGTCTGGGGAACTGGTTACCCCGGGCATCACCGGGTCAAACACAAGTGGCCCACGCTTGCTGATGAACTGCGCCTTATCCGCGAGGGGCTTCCTTTTCTCGCGGATGGGGATATAGAACGCATTCTGGGCGGGACCGCGGCTGAGATATGGGGTCTGTCGAGATAATACTGAAAGAGATAAAAAATGAGTTATGACGCTATTGTTATCGGCGGTGGTGTTGTTGGGATATCTGCCGCGTATCATCTGGTGTGTGACGGTGCAAAGACCTTGCTCGTTGACCGGAGGGATGCGGGGCGCGCTACGGATGCTGGGGCGGGTATTCTTTCGCCTGCTACTAATACTCGCGATCCGGATCCCTGGCTGCGTCTTGCTGCGTTTGCTTCCGAATACTATCCGCAATTGGTGGATAATTTGCAGGCGGAACAGGATGGGGATACGGGTTTTGCAACTTGTGGGATGATGCTGGTCGCTGTTTCGTACGATGAGATAGAGTCCTTTGCTATTGCGCGGCAGCACATTTTCAATCGCCGGGATCAACGCGGTGAACCCGCTGAGGAAGATTTGTACGAGATTTCATCGGATGAGGCGCGCAGGCGCTTTCCCGCTTTGGGAGATGTGCGCGGTGCGATTTTCTACCGCGATGCCGCCCGTGTGGATGGTCGGCTTTTGTCGGCTGCTTTGCATCGAGCAGCGGAGTCGAAGGGGCTGGCGGTCAAATACGCTGGGGTTGATAGGCTGTTGATCCAGGGTGATTCAATTACGGGCGTTATAACAGATGGAGAAACGATCTCCGCCGGTAAAGTTGTGATCGCGGGTGGGGCATGGTC
>JAGWBW010000102.1 GCA_021295695.1 Candidatus Latescibacterota bacterium | reverse complement strand
AAGTATTGACCACACGGAGAGGTGCCGACGTGGTTGAAGCGATAGCCCGGCGTGCCGACGCGCTCTGCGGGTTTGTTTGCCGATACTTTGACGAGATTGCCCTTGTCGGGTGCGTACTCGCCTTCGGCGCGGACGGATAGAAGAATTTCATTCGCGCCCGCGATCCAGGCTTCATGGCCGGTGATGCTCGGCGTATGGGGTAGCCCGACCTGAAGGCGCGTGACTTTGCCGTCGGGTATATCGACCAGGTACTCGGTGGCGCCTTCGTCGCCGACGAGTTTGAGGCGGGTACCGTCGGGTTTAAATTCACAGCCCCGGTTGTGTTGAACCATAATTTGTTTGCCCTCTGAGGGTTCAAATTGCGTGTGTGGATTGCAGATGTCGGGGTCGGTGTTGATGATTTCTCGCGTTCCCTTTTCGAGATCGACGAGTTCAATGCCAAACATTTTGGGGTGATAACTGATGGTGACGCCATAAGCGTAATAGCGTTCATTGGGGGACAAGGTGCCCAGTCCGCGCGTTTGAAGGCCTTCGGGAAATTCATGGATGACGCGCTGTTTGCCCGTGCGCAGGTCGATGCGCACGAGTTCCTGGCATTTGTTGGGGATGACGCGCTTATAGAAGAAGATGCCGCTGTGGGTCATGCCTGGTCCGCTCAGACCGCGACCGATGACCTCGGTTTCCCAGGTGCCAAATTCGCAGGCGATATATTCGGTGGTATTGGGCGCGGTGCCTGAATTTTTCTGCTCATAGACAAAGACGCGCGAGTCAGCAGAGCAGTAGGGCAGTTCGCAGTAGATGTTGGATTTGTCGCGTGTGTCTGTGGTCACCTGTGTGAGTGCCACGCCATTGGACAATTCGCCGAGTTCGATGGACATTTTTTTTCCTTTTTACATTAAGAGCCACTGGTGTGCCAGATGCCAGTCTTCGATGTGGTTGAGCACGACGGCTGAGGATATGTTGCCACATCCCACGGTTGCGCGGATTTCTGCGCGTTTGGCGTCGTTGTGGATGCGATTGCACAAGTAGTCATTCCATTCGTCAACGGCTTGCTCGGGGATTTGACCGCCGCATTGTTCGAGCACCCAGCCTTCAAATTCGAGATAGGAAGGGAGATTTTCGCGGATGTGGTTTAATGTGGCGTCGATGTCCAGATTTAATGCGCGGAGTACGCGGGGATCCAGGCCGCTCTCTGTCATGTCGGGATAGTCGGGGTGTAGCAGTCCTTTTGCCTTGAGGAGAATTTTGTACCAGGTGCGGGGCAACTGGCGCACGCCGAGGGGACCGAAGTCGATTGTGGCGACGAGAGGTACGATGTTTCCGCTGAGTTCGGACAGGTCGCGTTTGTAAAATAATTGCAAATCTTGAAGGCTGTTGAGTACGTTTGCAGAATCAATGCCCGCATCCCGTGGCAGGCCCGTGTCTGTGTACGTTTCTTCGATTTTATCCGCGCGGTGTCGCCGTGCGCGGATAAATGCATTCCATCGGACGATGGCGTCTTGTTGTTCAAAGCCCCAGAAGTCATCGCCTCTCTGTTCGAGAATCCAGGCTTCAAAGTCGAGGTACGAGGGCATGTTTTCGCGCAAGTAAGCCAATGTGGTTTCGATATCCAGGTTTAATGCGCGCAGCACGCGGGGGTCAAGGCCATTATCTGTCATGTCGGGATATTCGTCGTCTAATATACCGGCGTTGCGCGTGAGTACTTTCCACCATGTGCGGGGCAATTGACACGCGCCGAGCGGGCCATAGGCGAGGCTGCTGATGAGAGGGATCATAGTGTGCTCCTTGTTATTGGTTATTATCCGCAGAAAAAAACGCGAGTGAGCGGGGTACAACTGGCCGCCTCTCAGGCCAGTTCATTTGAGCGTTTTTCGCAGATGAAAATCGGACAAAAGTGGTTTACCGGCGGCGGGGCGGGGAATCTTGTTCATCCTTTCATCCTGAAAATCCTGATCCACTCTGGCGGCATAAGTCCATGACGCGCATGAGTTCGCGCGATTCTTCTATGCGAATATAAGGGGTGGCGTTGTTGACGATTACGTCGTAGATGTTGGCGTAGAACTCGCGCTGTTTGTCCCGGGTAATGGGGATATCTTCTTCCCGCCAGGGCAATCGGTCCCAGTTGTCGTAACTGCGTTCGGGGGCTGCGCCTTCGACGATGTTGAGCGGGGGGGCTTCTGCGGGGTCGTAATATCGTACTTTGAATACGTTGTCTTCGCGGATCGCAGTGCCGTATTTCCCACAAATATGCCAGAGGGGCATTGTATAAGCAGAGGCCTGGTTGATTTGTACGTCTAAGAGTTGTCCAGATTCTTTTTTTACCCAGGCTTTGACCACGTCGTCGGCGTCGCCGCGGGTGGCTATTGCCCAGCGTTTGCAATCGACTTCTGTGATTGCCGAGTCGTCCGAGAGATAGATGAGTTGGTCGAGGTAGTGCGCGCCGTAGTTGTTGAGCATGCCGCCGCCGTTTTTTCGCAAGCTCTGCCAGTCGTTTCGCCGTACATAGCGATATACGCCCCGGTGTATGGCGTAGATGGGTCCCAGCTTGCCGCTTTGAATAATTTCTCGTGCGGTTTGTGTTTCGGGTGTGAGGCGATGGGGTTGGTAGAGAAAAATGTGGCGGTTATTTTTTTCCGCCTGGGCGATCATGCGATCTGCCGAGGCGAGGGAGGTGGTCATGGGTTTTTCGAGGATGACGTGACAACCTTCGTTGAGGGCGCGAATAGTCATGTCTTCGTGTAATGTGGTCGGTGTGGCAATGGCGACCACATCGGGCAATGGGCCAGACCAGAGAGATTCAAAATCGGTATGGGTTTCACAACCCGCTGCTGCGCGTGCTTCAGATAACCGCTCGGGCAGGGGATCGACAACGGCGGTGAGTTCAAATTGGTCGGATGATAGGGCTTGCTGGAAATGAAAGCGCCAGCCGATGCGCCCCAGTCCGACGATGGCGATTTTTGTGGTTTGATCCATTGACTTAGCTCCATTCTGTATCTATATTCTCCGAACTTTGACCAGGCGATTGAAGTTAAAATAACCATGTAGATTGCCAAATGTCCACTACATTTCCCGGTGGTTTTGAATGGATAATAAAGATATTGCCGCGGCATTGGAAGAGATGACTACGCTGATGGAACTGAATGGCGAAAATGCGTTTCGCATTCGGTCTTATGTCAATGCAGCGCGACAGATTGATCTGTTGCAAGAGGCTGCTTTGGATTTGAGCGCGCGCGGCGAATTGGAATCTGTGCGCGGTATTGGCGCGAAGATGGCGCAAAATATCGCAGTACTTATTGAAACGGGGCAGTTGCCGGGCGTGGGCGATTTGCGTTCCGCGTTGCCCGAAGGGTTGTTGGAGATGATTGAGGTGCCCGGTTTGGGGGCGAAGCGGGTGCGGTCTATTTACGAGCAATTGGGTATTGCCGATGTGGATGCGCTGGCAAAAGCATGCGAGGCGGGTGAGGTCGAAAAATTGCGCGGGTTCGGGAAGAAGACCGCTGAGAGTATTTTGCGAGGGGTGTCTTATTTGCAGCAACACCGCGGGCGTTTTTTGAGCCGCACGGCGCGAGATGAAGCAGAGGCTTTGCGCGCATATTTGTCGGATCAATTCGGGGTGGTTCGCCTATCGGTGGCGGGTAGTGTGCGGCGATGTATGGAGACGAGTAAGGATGTGGATATTGTTGCGAGTGCGAAAGACGGGGGCGCGCTTGCCGAGGCTTTTGTCGCGTATCCCGGCGTGGCAGAGGTTACGGGGCGCGGGGAGACAAAGGTGAGTGTTGTGTTGTGTTCGGGTATGCGCGCAGATTTGAGGATTGTGCCAGATGCGGCGTATCCCTGCGCATTGCACCATTTTACAGGGAGCAAAGAACACAATACCGCGATGCGGCAGCGGGCAAAAGACCGGGGTATGAAGCTCAATGAATACGGTTTGTTCAAGGGGGATGAAAATGCGGTTTGTGCCGATGAAAAAGCGTTATTTGCCGCGTTGGATTTGCATTATATTCCGTCCGAGTTGCGCGAGGGACGGGATGAGATTGAACGCGCAGAACAAGCGCCGTTGCCGGAGTTGGTCACACAGGCCGATCTGAAGGGTACGCTTCATGTTCACACGACTTATAGCGATGGACGGCATGGTGTTGAGGACATGGCGCGGGCGGCAAAAGCGTTGGGTTATACGTATATCGGCATTTGCGATCATAGCAAGGCCGCGGCTTATGCCAATGGGCTGAATGAAGATCGCGTGCGGTTGCAGTGGGATGAGATCGATCAGGTCAATGATTCGATAGAAGGTATTCGGGTGTTGAAGGGTATTGAGGTGGATATTTTGAGCGATGGGCGGTTGGATTTTGACGATGAATTTTTATCTGAGTTTGATCTGGTGGTTGCGTCTGTGCATTCGAAGTTTTCAATGACTGAAAAGGAGGCTACAGATCGGTTGATTCGCGCGGTTCAAAATCCTCACGTCGATATTTTGGGGCATCCGTCAGGCCGTTTGTTGTTGTCTCGCGAGGGCTATCCGATCAATATGAGGGCTGTGATTGACGCTGCGGCTGCGGCGCGTACGGCGATTGAGATCAATGCCAATCCCGCGCGTTTGGAGTTGGATTGGCGATTTTTATCTTATGCGCGGGAGAAGGGCGTGCAAATCCCGATTAATACAGATGCCCACAGTATGGAGGGGCTGAAAGATATGTGCTTTGGGTTGGGGATTGCCAGAAAGGGTGGATTGACTGCTGATGGTGTGCTCAACGCTCTTTCGGCAGAAGATTTTTTGGCTGCGCTTCAAGGATAGAGCGTCTTATTGTTTGTTTTGCAAGACTTGACATTATTTTGATGCTGACATATAATTGCGGACAATTTTAAGGGGGTAGAAGCATCCCTCCCTGCGTGTTGACAAATAAAATAAAGAGGGCGAATAGGCAATGGCAAAGCATGAATCTTTGAGCGATGAAAAGCTCGCGTTTTATAAAAAAATTCTGACTGAGCGCAAGCGCGAGTTGCTCAAGCAGGTGCTCAGTCAAGATGAAGACCTCGATGAAATTCGAGGTGATGTCGCAGCCGATCCTCTCGATGCGGCGGGCAATGCGTCGTCGCTGGAGTTGATGACGACGCTGGGGAATCACGAGCGACGCGAATTGGCAGAGATTGACAATGCCTTGCAAAAAATTGAAAATGGCTCTTATGGATTCTGCGAAGAATCCGGCGAACCCATTCATCCCTTGCGGCTCGAGGCTATGCCCACGGCGCGTTATACGGTGCAGGTTCAGGAACGGCTCGAGCGGACACCCCGGCAGCTTAGTCGGCCCCGCCGCCGCGTTTTGAAGCGCGAGGATTTGCCCATTTCTACAGATGACGATGAGTGACTCTGAAATTTACCGATGATTATCCCATGGCCGTCAGGTACGCCCTGACGGCTTTCTCTTTGAGGAGGATCCATGTCCGAATCATTGTTCAGCGATGCCAGCCAAAGGCTCGACGAAGCCCTTGCGTATGCTTCTATTTCCGAGGAGGCGATTGAGCGGCTCAAATTGCCCAGGTCGAGTTTGAAAGTTTCTATTCCGGTGCGGATGGATAACGGCGAGTTGCGTATTTTTCCGGGCTACCGGGTGCGCTACGACGATACGCGGGGTCCCACCAAAGGGGGCATTCGCTTTCACCCAGATGTGTCTATTGACGAGGTGCAGTCTCTGGCTTTTTGGATGACTTTCAAATGCGCGGTGGTCAACTTGCCTTTCGGTGGGGGCAAAGGCGGCATAACGGTCGATCCCAAGTCGCTGTCTCCTTTTGAACTGGAGCGGCTCAGTCGGGGTTATATCGATGCGGTGGCTGATTTTATCGGTCCGGATGTCGATATTCCAGCACCGGATGTTTATACCAATGAGATGATTATGGGCTGGATGGTGGATCAGTACGGTATTATCAAGCGGCAGATTGCGCCTGCGGTCATTACTGGCAAGCCCTTGACTATGGGAGGGAGTCTCGGCAGGGACAAGGCGACTGCTATGGGTGCCTTTTTTACTATGGAGGCGACTTTGCCCAGGCTCGGTTTGAGTGGCTCGCCCGCTACGACGACTGTGGCAGTGCAGGGTTTTGGCAATGCCGGTGCGATTATTGCCGAGTTGCTTTTTAATGCTGGCTATAAGGTTGTGGCGGTGAGCGATTCCAGAGGCGGGATATATCGACGGGAAGGTCTCGATATTCCCAGTGTGCGGCAGTTCAAGGATTCGACCCGCGCGCTCAAAGCCGTTTATTGCGAGGGCAGTGTGTGCAATGTGGTCGATCATGAGACGATTACCAACGAGGAATTGCTCGCGCTCGATGTCGATATTCTGGCGCCAGCGGCGTTGGAGAACCAGATTACAGCGTCGAATGCCCGCGATATTAAGGCGCGAGCGGTGTACGAACTGGCAAATGGTCCGACTACTCCAGAGGCGGACGAGATTTTGCGCGGGCGAGATGTGGTGGTGTTTCCCGATATTCTGGTCAATGCCGGCGGTGTGACTGTGAGTTATTTTGAGTGGGTGCAGAATCGCCAGGGGTTGTACTGGACGCTGGATGAGGTCAATCAGCGGCTGAAACAGAAGATGGTCGAGGAGACAGAGCGCGTTTGGGATATTGCCCAGACACAGGGTATTTCTCAGCGTACAGCGGCGTATGTCCACGCTTTGAACAGAATCGGCGATGCAGTGCAAGCTAAGGGGACCAAGAGCTATTTTACGGGGGGGAGTGATTGAGATAAAAGTCCAATCTGCTGGGGGTAGAGAGGCGGAGATTATATTATGAATGGCAAAAAAAGCGAAAAGGCAAAGCTACGCAGGCTTCGTGCGATTCTGTCTTGGATGAGCCGTCCGATTAGTTGGTTGTACCGTACCTTATGGATTGGCGAATTTGGAAAGATTGGCCCTGGTGGGTCAAGGTCATTGCCGTTATCTGGATGTTATTGCCGCTTCCTCATCTATACGAAATCCTGAAAATCTGGCTGCCCTGGATCCATTCTCTCCTGGACGAAATTGGGTTCCGTCTCCCTACACCGTCTCAAGAGGAAGAAAATCAAAGTTTATTCGACCAGGTGCGGACAAGTATGCTGGTTGTCGCGGCCTGGTATGGTGTGTTCTTCCTCATCTGGCGTACTATACTCGCGGACCGGCAGACTCGATCTACAGAAATGCAGGCACTCTCGGTAGAAACGCAAACACAAATTAATCGGGAGAACCATTACACCGATCTTTTCACCAAAGCGGTAGAGCAACTTGGGGCAACTCGTCAGGATGGGGAGCCTGCTCTTGAAACACGGATCGGCGCAATCTTCGCTTTGGAGCGGCTTGCGAAGGATAGTGAGCGCGATTATGGCCCTATCATTGAAACACTCGCTGCCTATATTCGCGAGCACTGCCGCGATCCTAAAGCTTTTGATGATAAGGATTTGAGTGGAAAGGAGTTAGAACAAGCGCGGAAGAAATGGATTCAGTCCCTACGTGAAAATCCTCCAGCGGATCGCTCCGATGTAGCGGCGGCGTTGACGGTGCTGAGTCGTCGAGAGAAGAACCGCAACTGGGCCAGTACGGGCGAAGATGAGACCCAACCCGACTTCACTGGGGCAAACTTTCAGGGCGCGACGCTTTGGAATAAGAATGAGGGGCTTGCACGCGAAGATATGAATCTGGGATTGGCCCATTTTGAGGGCGCGAACCTTGGGGGAGTTGACCTATCGTACGCGAACCTTTGGGTTGCCGATCTTTCAAGCCTGGACATTTGGGTCACCAACTTTATGGGTGCGAATCTTGAAGGAGCCAATCTATCGGGCACCAACCTTTTGGGAGCCAATCTATCGCACGCGTACCTTAGGGAAGCCAATCTATGGGACACAGACCTTGGAGGAGCCAATCTATCGTACGCGAACCTTAGCAATGCCGAATTATCGGGCGCGAACCTTAGGGGAGCCAATCTATCGCACACGGACCTTTCGGAATCCGATCTGTCGGGCGCAGAACTTTGGGAAGCCAATCTATCGAGAGCCAATCTATCGGGCGCGAACCCTTGGGGAGCCAATCTATCGGGCGCGAACCTTAGGAGAGCCGATTTGTCGGGATCAGAACTTTCGAGAGTTAATCTATCGGGCGCGGACCTTCGAGGAGCCTATCTATCGGGTGTGGAACTTTTGGAAGCTGAACTTGAGGGTGCGAACCTTACGGGGGCAAATCTTAGGGGCGTGCTTCTTGCCGGAGCACAGCTTAAAGGCTCAAGAGGTTTAACGGACGAGATACTCGAAAAAGCCTTCGGGGATGGCGATACATATCTTCCTGATGGCCTAACCCGGCCCGTGCATTGGGGAAGTCGGGAGGATGCTGTTAAACAACATCGAGCATTTTTGTTGAACAGATTGAATGATTTGCCATTCTAGCGGCGTCTATAGTGGTTGTCCACTCGCAAAACAAAAAAAGGTAGACATGGATTAAATCCGTGTCTCCTTAGCTGCTTATATCGGATAATTTTTCAGCAACAGGACCCATCGAACCGTCGCCCGTATAGGGAATTAACGTGTGTTCGATTGTTTCTACCCCAGGGACGCGCTAGGTGCGTCCCTGTTTTTTTGGAGAATACGTATGTCAGAAGACAGTTTAGTCACCTCTCAACGCTACAGAGTAAGGATATTCGTGGACTTTTGGAACTTCACGCTCTTGATGCGCGACATAGAGCAAGACTTTAGCACGGACTGGAAGAAGCTTGGCCCTGTGCTAACTCGTGTGGCTGCGGAAACCGTCAGCGATGAGGCAATCGGCGAATATCAAGGTCTGAATTTTTACGGCTCGTACGATCCGGCGAGCGCTAATGATAAGAAACTGTACCAGTGGGCGACAACTAAGGTAAATACGTTTCCAGGGGTCAATGTTTCGATTGTTCCAAGACAGAGGAAGCGTTCTCTGCCAAAGTGTCCAATTTGCTACAATGAAATTGCAACATGCCCATCTTGCAACGCTGACATGAGAGGTACCGAAGAAAAGGGCATAGATGTGCGTATGGCTACGGCGATGATAAGCCTTGCTTGGGAGGACAATTACGACATTGCTGTACTGATTTCGTCAGATCGGGATTTCGTGCCGGTGGCTGAATTTCTCGAAACGAAAGGTATCAAGGTCGTACATGGCGCGTTTCCGCGAAAAAGTGCTCAACTTACTCAGAAATGCTGGGCCAGTATTAACCTTGCCGATATTCGGGAGGAATTCCGTTATTGAAGGAGCGTGTTTTATGAAAGCCTCTATTCCTTTTGAAGATTATCTGATGCCAAAACTCAAAGATCCTGGGTATGCAGATGAGTATATTGATGTCGCTCTGGAGACTTATGACGAAGACCAGAATCTGGATGCTTTGCTGTTCATTTTACAAAGTGTTGTTCACGCACAGAACGAAGACAAAAAGGTGATAGAAAAAATTTATTGGGCATTAAAAAAGAGAGGTATTTTGCCCCTGTTAAAAGATTCTTCAGGCCCTCGCTACAAGTATGCCCTGGAGTATCTTGGTCTTTCTTCTCAGGGAGTAACAGCCGATTCATCGGCACCGCACCATTTTGTCGTAAATGAAGCGTCCGCTTAGTTGGTTGCACCGCGTCATTTGCAAATAAAAAAGGAGATACCGCATGGTGTCTCCTTTCTACATTTCATCTTCTCTTTCAGCGCGTGTCCTTGGGCTTTTGGCACGCGCATTCGGACGCGATTAGTCTCCGTTGCTGCGCTTGCCAAACATGTAGCCCAATATCAGCGTCACGATGGGGAACGATGATTTCCCAGTACTCTTTTGGGGTCACGCTAAGGGCATTGAGATCCTCATATTTTTGTAATAGCTTATCTGAAGTAATGCGTAGCGTCAGTTATTCAGGCTATAAAGTCAGAACAGCTTTTAATGATCGTTCATCGCAATGTTCAGATTCAGAACTTTTTGAGAGATTCGTCAAAGCATTTGAAGATTTTGTCTCCCTCTTTAGGAGAAATATCTTTGGCGTCTTCGTTTTTTGAAAAAACATACCCAAACTCGTCTTCGGCCAATAAATGGTCAATGGTCTTACAGATGGTCTTCTCGGTGAGGCTTTCGACAATCATCATGTCAGAAGCCCAAAAATACAGGCCATCCGCACACTCTCCAGTTTTTTTATACCGCCTCATCAAGGACAGCAGAGAAACGCTCGCCATTGGGAAAGGTGACTTGAACATCGACGTTATCGTTGTCGGAATTTAGGGGCGCAATTCCGCGATAAATCGTCAATTTGTAATTGTTGTGTTGAACAATCGTGTAAGGCTTATCCATCGCTATTGACCTCCAAAACGCTGTAAAACTTCATTGACCACCCTCTGTTGGTTGTCTTTGCCAGAGACGCCTAAGATCTCAGTCTGGCCTTCTCTGATTCTCCAATAGACCCGCGCACCCCCACGGGTACGCGATTCGGCAATACCCCCTCCAATGTATTTATTACCTATACCCGGGTTCATATTTCCCTTTTTTAGCTGATCGGTAATTTTCTTAATTTCTCCCTGGAGAGATTTTAGCGTTTTTCTACCTTCACGTATCAGTAAGGTGCTTTCAGAGATTCGATTGATTAGCATGATTCAAACCACAGCTTTCCAAGCCTGACTAATTCAAAATATGCGTAAATAGGGGTCATCGTCTGTCTATACTTTCCCTATTATAGCAATTATGGCGGATTACAAGGGTGATGTCAAGAATTGAATAAAAAAAGGAGATACCGGATGGTGTCTCCTTTTTTTATTGCGCTCTGATGAATCAGGTGCGGATCTCTTGAAGGATGTGGCGGCAACCGTAGAGGTAGATGCCGGTGTCAACGGAGAGCGAGATGTAGCCCACGCCTGCGTCGATCCAGCGGTTGGCGGCTTCGGGAGAGTCGGCAAATGTGCCGACAGTGAGTCCGGCGTCGTTGATTAAGTTTGCGGCTTCGCGCATTCGGTCAACTACGCGCGGGTCGTTGACCTGGCCGGGTATGCCGAGAGATTGCGAGAGGTCATAAGGTCCCAGGAAGATGACGTCGAGGCCTGGAACTGAGATGATTTCTTCGAGGTTTTCAAGGCCTTCCACGCCTTCGATATGGATGAGTATCATCGATGAGGCATTGAGGCGTTCAAAGATAGCGCCACCATCTGCAAAATAACGGGCTGCTCGGGTATAGGGCGAGACACCCCGCATACCCTGCGGTGAATATTTGGCTGCTCGCACAACGGCTTCGGCATCGGCTTTGTTGCAAATTTGCGGCACCTGTACGCCGCCAGCGCCTATGTCGAGGGCGCGCAAGATCTGTGCGGGGTCATTTTCTCGAACTCTGACAATGGGCGTGATATCGACTCCGTGAGCAACGCGGCAGAGGTCTTCACAGGTGGGTATGTCGAGTGGCCCGTGTTCGGTGTCGAGGATGACAAAGTCAAATCCGCTGTATGCCGCGATCTCGATGAGCGCACCAGAGCTGATATTGACAAAAGGCCCGATGGCAACGTCGCCATTGGAGAGTTTGTTTTTGAGCAGGTTGTCGGCCATTTTGGAACTCCTGTTAAAAAAAGAATAGACGAATAGACGAATAGACGAACCCCGCCCTACCACCCAAAGTCGTTACGAGCTTCGATTCGTAGATTCGTAGATGAACTGGTCTGAGAGGCGGCCAGTTGTACACCACTCCGTAGATTCGTAGATTCGTAGATTCGTAGATTCGTAGATTCGCTGATTCGTTCTCACATGCCTACAAAAGATCTATCATTTGTCTTTTCGCACCAGTCGCGCAGGCGGCGGCGGTGGTCGTCGAGTTCATTTTTGAAGCGTGTGTTGACGGCGAGGTTGACCATTTCGCCGGGGTCGTCCTGGAGGTCGATGAGTTGTTCGCGGTTGCGGCCCATGGGAAAGGTGCTGTATTTGTAGCGGTCGGTGAGGACGGCGCGCGAAGCACCGCTACCGCCTGGACCAGAACCGAGGTCGATGATGGTTTCAACGACGAGATCATCGCGCCATTCGCTGGATGTGTTGCCTTCTGCGAGGGACCGCAGGCTCAATCCGTCGAGGCCGTCGGGAATGCTCGCACCGCCGATGTCGCACACTGTGGGCAAAAGGTCGAGGCCGAGGGAGACGAGGTGCGTGTTGTTGACGCCGCCGGGTTGCGTGACGCCCTTGTGGCTGATGATGAATGGGATGTTGATGACTTCTTCGTAGAGGCTGGTTTTTTGATTCCAATTGTGTGCGCCGTGTCCGTCGCCGTGATCTGAGGTGAAGATGATATACGTATCTTCTTCGATGCCGAGGTCGCGCAAGCCGTTGAGGAGGACGCCGATTTCGGCATCGACTTTTTCGCACAGGCGGTAATAGAGGAAGCGGAGGCGTCGCCAGTCGTCTTCAGTGTATTCGATGGTGGGATAGACGCGGCGGTTGGCCTGTCGCAGCATTTGCAAGATGTCGGGTGAATAGGGTGGGATGGCGAAGTTTGTGGGCAGGTTCGGGCATTCTTCTATGGTTGCTGGTTCTGGCACGGGACCTTGTGGAAGCGGCTGACTGCGGGCGACCTGGCAGATGTCGTGGGGATTGAGGAATGACGCGATGAGGAAGAAGGGGTTGTCGCGGTCGCGTTTCATAAATTCGATGGCGCGAAGGGGCACTTCGTCGTCGCGGTTGCCGCAGATGACTTCGAGGCCGCTTTCTTCTGGTGTGGTGCCGGGGACGTGCCATTTGCCCGAGAGGGCGCAATCGTAGCCCGCGTTTTTGAGAAAGTTGCCGAGGGTTTTGCCTTTGTATTCGTCCTTGATTGGGGTGCCGTTGCTCGTGGCACCGTTTTGATGGGGATAGAGGCCCGTCATATAGCTGGCGCGCTGAGGACCGCACAGGGGATGCGTGCAATAGGCGCGGGTGAATCGCACGCCGGTTTGGGCGAGGCTATCCATATTTGGGGTGTGTACATCGGGGTTGCCCGCACAGGACATGGCCCCGGCGTATTGCTGGTCGGTGATGATGAAGAGAATATTGGGACGATCTGGCATGAGAGATCCTTTTTTTAGCGAGCCGTAGCTCGACGTTAGAAAGAAATCTGGCTTCGTCTATTTATGTGGTGCTAAAAGCGCTAACAAAGATGAGAAAATCGGCAAAGTTAATAACACCATCGTCGTTCATATCCATACGGGTATCGTAATTGGCATCTGATGACGATAATCCAAAAACGCCGGTAAAGGCGAGAAAATCGGCAAAGTCAACGTCGAGGTCGCCGTCGAAATCGCCGGAAATGATCGTAATAGTGATCATGGCGTTGGACACATCCAATGAGTCCTGTGGTCCACTGATCCCGGCCATTGAAGCGGTTTTGACAATGAGCGTTGTTTCTACTTCAAGAGCGTTGGTCACTTGCAAGTCAATTTGACCGAGATAACCGTTGGCTGGCACAGCAGGAGTAGAGATGAGCAATGCGGATAGAACAGGGCGATCCGGTGTTTGGCGCAGAGGTGCGTCCGTAAAACTCGTGCCCGATATGCTGCCGATGTAGTCGGAAAATGTCTTACCGGGCAGGTCGAGTTCTATTTCGTAACCATAAGTTTGTTTGTCTGCGGCCATTGGAACAAAAAATTGAATTTGTATTGTATCGCCAGTTGTTTGTTCGGGGATGATCAGCCTGTTGTTCTGTACAGCGGGCGTTTCAATATTCGCCAGTTACTGGCTCGTTAAACGATATGACATTTGTCGTTGTGATCTCGTCGATCAATGCTACGCTTTGAGCAAGTGTAACCATCTTAATACCAAGGGTAAATGCCTTATCTGTTGCATCCACTGCGGTGGTAAATTCAGCGCGTGCCAGAAAACCTGATTCTGGCAAGGTGACAGGGGTAGCAGATGCGAAGTTTGTGCCAGTCGAGTCTGGTTCTGGAACAGCAAATTGAAACGCACTGTTTTCGGCTTTGTCAAAAGTTAAAACAGCAGGATCAAAGTCAAATATGACGACCACACCGGCGAGCGGTGTGGTCACACCTTTTGCGAAGATTTCAACGGCAATTTTTGTGCCCTGTCCAGAGACTGTGCCTGAAGTAACGCCATCATCTGTCTGATTGCCCGCTCCGCCATCGGGAATAAGATCGAGCGATAGCATAGCATTTGCATTGGGACCAGCAGAGGCTTGACCCGCAAATACCAGCAATGCAAGGGTGGTAATAAATGACAATCTTTTTTTGGAAAACATTTTTTACACTCCTTACGGGCTATAGTCACGCCGAAGACGCATTCGTGGATGCGGCGCAGGGGCTCGTTTTGAGCAAAGCGGCTGAGGGCTTCGAGGCCCAGGGCAAATTCGCGCAGGGCAAGAGATTGCTTGGTTTTGACATTGCGCCAGCGCAATTTTTTGAGATTTTCGGGGGTGGTGTATTCGGGACCGTAGATGATGCGGAGGTATTCGCGTCCTCGGCATTTGATGGCGGGCTGGATCAGCCTGTCTTTTTTGTTGCGTGCAATAAAATCTATGGGTTTGACGACCATGCCCTCGCTGCCCTGCGCTGTTCTTTCTTTCCACCAGGCGGTGGTGTTGGCACAACTCTGTGTGTCGTTGAGATCGACAACGCGGTATGATGTGGCGTGGAGGAGTTCGGGGTCGGCCGTACACAGTTTTGAGAGGGTTTCCATGTGATAGGTGTGTGGCTGATTGTGGTGAACGCTTCCTTCTGTGGCGAGGATGTGAAAGGGCGCGAGTTTGAGGTCTGTGAGATTGTGAACGGGCCAGCAGTAGGCGCGATACGCATGGATGTAGTGGTCGATGCGTTGTGAGCGGTTTTGGTATTTGGTGAGCCAGTCGGCGACGTCGATGTTGTTGTTGGTGTTGAGGGCTTCGATGGTGGCATTGAGAGATGCGCGGGCAGAGGCACCGACAGCCGCGTATTGTTCTTGCAATAGTTGTTGTGCGCGCGCAGACCAGGGCATGAGTTCGCAGTCGAGGGCTATCCAGGTGGTGTTGAGGTCATGCCAGAGATTGGCTTTGGAGACGGCGTTTTGGAGGCGGGTAAGGAATGCGGTTTCGAGGCTTTTATTGTCAAAAAAGGAACGGCCCGTTCGGGTATAACACGCGCCGGGTGCGGGTTCGGATAGGCCAAAACGCGTGCGGGCAATATCGTCATTTTTACACAGGATGACAATGGCGCGGGATCCCATGTGTTTTTCTTCGGCTATGACCTGTGCGATGCTGTTTTCCCGGTAGTAGGCATAAGCTTCGTCGGGGTGTTCGAGGATATTGGGACGCGAACTGGGTTTTGATGGGGACATGGTCGGCGGCAGGTAGATCAGCCATTTGGGATCGATGGTGTAGCGGCTCATTATTTCGAGTGCGGCAATGGCGTGTTCTTCGCGGATGGTGATGCGTGGGATGAGAAAGGTATCTACGGCACGTTTGCCAATGACGTCGTCAATGTCGAGCATGTCGTCATGCGTTTGCTGTACGGAGCGGGTGGTCTCAGAGGCAAGAGGCCGCGAGGGTTTGTTATATGTTTTGAGCGCGGGTACAGAAACGCATTCTTTTTCGGGATAGCGCAGGGCAGTGAGTGCGCCGCCATAGACGCAGCCGGTGTCGATGTTGATGGTGTTGTTGAGCCATTCGGGATTGGATATGGGGGTGTGTCCATAGACGACGGTGGCTGTGCCGCGATAGCGCGCCGCCCAGTTGAGGCGGATGGGCAGGCCATATTCATCGGTTTCGCCCGTGGTTTCGCCATATAGGGCGAAGGCGCGCACGGTGCCCGAGGTGCGTCCGGCCAGTTCTTCTTTCATTCCGGCGTGTGCAACGATGAGGTTGCCATTGTCGAGTATGTAGTGGCTGGTCAGGCTGTCGAGGAATTTTGCATAGCGTTTGCGGTCTTCAACGGGGTATGATTCGAGTTGTTCGAGGGTTTCGGAAAGGCCATAAGTGGGTTTGACGTTTTTGCCCTGTAGCGCGCGAACGAGGCGGGTGTCGTGATTGCCGGGGATGCAGAGGGCGGTGCCGGAATCGACCATTTGCATGACGAGATCGAGTACCTGGGGTGTTTTGGGACCGCGATCTACGAGGTCGCCGAGGAAGATGGCTTTGCGTCCTGGCGGCGGTGCAATTGAGTTGGGCTGGATGTCGTAGCCGAGTTTGTCGAGTAGCGCGAGGAGTTCGTCATGACAGCCGTGTACATCGCCGATGATGTCAAAGGGGCCGTGGTCGTCGCGGCGATTGGGCCAAACTTTTTCGCGTGTGACGTGCGCGTGCTGGACTTCGTCTTCTGAGCGCAGGGTGTAGATGCGGCGAAATCCTTCGCGTTTGAAGCGTCTGAATGAGCGGCGGAGTTGGTGGCGTTGTTGCGCGATGACGCGATGCGCAAAGTTGCGTTCTGGTCGGTGTTTGTTGCGCTCACGGCAGAGGTCTTCGGGCATGTCGAGGACGATGGCGATGGGGAAGACGTGATGTTGTTTGGCCAGTGCGACGAGGGGTTTGCGGGCGCTTTCCTGTACGTTGGTGGCGTCGATAACGGTGAGTTTGTAGTTGGCGAGGCGTTTAGCGGCCACGTAGTGGAGGGTTTCGAATGCCTCTTTTGTGATGGTCTGGTCGGTTTCGTCGTCGCTGATGAGTCCGCGGAAGTAGTCAGAGGAGAGGACTTCGGTTGGTTTGAAGTGGGTTTTGGCAAATGTGGATTTGCCAGAGCCAGATACGCCGATGAGGACGACGAGAGAGATTTCGGGGATTGTGATGTTCATGGTTTACTTTTTATTGAATATGGCCATTTGCGTTGGTGGGCCTGCTTCGGGATCTACGGGGCCAATGGGTTTGATTGTTGTGTGGTAGTTGAATTTTTTTTCGACGCTTTGTGTCCAATTTTGAAATTGTTTGCGCGACCACTCAAAACGGTGGTCGGGGTGGCGAAATTGCCCGGCGGGCAGAGATGCCCAGAGCGTGTTGAAGTCGGCATTTGGGGTGGTGATGATGATGGTGTTGGGTTGGGCATATTCAAATACGACGCGTTCGAAGACGGGCAGTCGCGATGGGTCGAGGTGTTCGATAACTTCCAGGAGTACTGCGGCGTCATAGCTGTCGAGGCGCGTGTCGCGATAAAATAGCGATCCGTGTATGAGTTCGATGCGGTTGCGCTGTATGGGTTGGTCGAGGCGTTTGTGAGCGCGGCTCAAGGCATGGTGTGAAACTTCCAGGCCGAGGATTTTGGCAAATTGGGGGTGTTCTGATAAAATTTGTGTGAAGTGGCCTTCGCCGCAGCCGAGATCGAGTACGCGTTGTGCGCCGCTGATTTCGAGTTCTTTGAGTACGGCATTGTGCCGTTGCTGGTTCAGCCGGAGGTTGTTTTCGACGACGAGTTCGTTGTCTTTGATGTTGCGCGATAGGGGCTGTTCATCCATAAGGCGAAAGGCTTCCTGGGTGAGGATGCGCTGGTGTTTGAGGTATCGGTCGATGATGAGGTCGCGTTTGGGGTGGTCTGATAACCAGCCTTCGCCGCGGCGTATCAGGGTGTCTATTTCAGATTGGCTGACGAAGTAGTGTTTGTCGTCGTCGAGTACGGGGATGAGGACGTAGAGATGGGTGAGCAGGTTTTTTAGTGGGATGGTTGCTTCGAGTGCGACGGTGTAATACGGGCTGTACCCCCATTCTGGGAATTTTTCGTCGAGACGGTGTGGTTTGGCTGTGACTTTATATCCCAATGGCTGAAACAGGTCGTTGAGCAACTGGTCGCCACCGCGACATGGTAGAACGTGGATTTCTGCGCGCAAGGGGATGGGCTGGGTAACGAGATCGGGTCGATCGGTGCACTGGCCTTTGAGCGCGCTGCCAAATACGCGGGCGATGGCTACGCTGGTGAACGAGGAGGCGACATAAGGGCGGTCGGTGACGTAATCGCGAAGTGCAAAGGTGTTTTGGCGACGGCGTTTGAGGCCGATGGTGTCGAGGTCGAGCAATAGGGCAGCCGTGCATTTTTCATCTGTGGCTTCGGGATAAAATACATGGGCGCGACCAAAAGACAGGTCAAACGTTTGTGCCCGTCTGGGATGTTTGTGTAGCAGATAGCCCAGGTCGGTTGCGGGGTTGTATGTGGTGGTGATGGTTAAGAGCATGTGATATATGGTCCACAGGTGAACGCAGATGCGTAGGGGCGGTGTCCCTGTGGCTCCCGTGTGTCATCGCGGCATGTTTTTAGCCGCGATCCAGAGGTTTTGGAGGTTTTGCTTGTTATTATTGACGTTGTGCATTGGCGTGCTGTTTCAAGATACACATAAAATCATATAGATGATAGTGTTACTTGCTCCTGTCTATGTTGGTCTTTTTGTGTGGACTGGAATTTGTTGATGGTGTATTTTTCGATGGATGCGAGGTGTTTGAAGGGATTTACATTTTTGGAAGGGGCGAGCAAATGATACGCGAGATCGTGATGGCTGGCATATCCGTTGGGGCGGTGATTGCGCTGGCGTGGTGGATGGATCATCCAAAAAAAGAGGTGGGAAGTCTGTTGGC
>JAGWBW010000383.1:825-2584 GCA_021295695.1 Candidatus Latescibacterota bacterium | reverse complement strand
TCTCACTTAACGACATTTTGTCCGGCAAATCGCTCTCTGAACAGGGTCTGGCGAATTGGGGGCATGGCGTTCAGGATGCGGGGGTCGGGTCGCAATAGTCTGGCGTGACCGCCATCCACGAAGTTGTAGAGGTTGGCAATCGCGATGCGGTCGTTTTCTTCATTGATCCACGGATACGCGCTGTGTGTTGTTGCCTCTGCGAAAAACAGGACTGAGCCTGCCGGACAGGAATAGGTTGTCCAGATGCCGGAGTCGGGGTCTTGAATTTCGTCGGGCGCAGTGTACACAGCTTTGTGGCTGCCCGTTTTGACGGGGTTCAATTCCCAAACCACGCGTGTATGCGGGCTGTTGGCTTTGCCGGGGAAGGCGTTGTAATAGTGTGCATCGCCGGGCAGGCGATATAAGCCATTGCCATTGTGTGGGCTGAATTGGCGGGCTTCCCGTTTGCCTTCATTTCGCTTGTTGGGTGCGGTTCTATACCACAGTCCATTGGCGGCCAGACTGAATCCATAACAGTTGGGGCTTGATAGACGGGGATTGGCCATAAATTCATTCATCATGCCCATTACCAGAGGATGATCTATCAATTTCTGTGTGGGACCTGCCAGCGGGGTGCGCTCGTGTTCGGGGAGCGATTGGGGGTCGAAGTGCAGTTGAATACAATATTCCCGCATTTCTTTGATGTCCTGTTCGCTCAATACGCCGGGGACTAATAGCCACCCGTCTTTGTCAAACCGGTACTTCTGCTCTGTGGTCGGTTCGACGATGTCTAATCCATCGCCATTTTTCTTTGGCAATACATCTGAGTAGTCGTCCATTGGGCTGCCCAGATTTTTGTCGATGATATAAGGTGTTACGGTTCCATTGCTGTCCATGTCGGTCTCCTTTTTAATCACCCGTCCATATACGCCGTTGTGCGCGGGAAGAATGTATCCACTTTTTCGTTGTACGGTTCGCTAAAGAGCGTTTGTCTGAGGGGTGGCATGGATTCGATGAGTTTTTCGGGGGGCAACCACGAATGCCATCGGCTGGCGACGATGTTGTAGAGGTTGAATACGGCGAGGCGGTTGTTCTCGGTATTGGTCCAGGGTTGTGCGCTGTGCGTGATTGCCTCGGTGAAGAATAACAGCGATCCGGGGGGACAGCTGTAGGTTTCCCACATGGTTGATTCGGGGTCGCGGACGGTTTCGGGTGCTGGATAAGCGGCTTTGTGGCTGCCGCTTACAAATAATGTACTGCCCTGACCTTTTTTGACGGGGTTAAATTCCCAGACGACGCGCGTTAGACCGCTCCAGGCTTTGCCGGGGATGCACCGATAAAAGTGGGAGTCCCAGGGCATGCGAAACAGGCCATTGCCGTTATGCGGGCTAAATCTTCCGGGTGTTTCAGCATCGCGGTAAAATATGTGAGATGTTTCCAATCTGAATCCATATCGGTCGTCGTTGGCGAGGGGGGGATATGCTACGAATTCGTTCATGAAGCCAACGACAACGGGATGATCGGCCAGTTTTTGCAATGGTCCCCCGAGCGGGCAGCGTTCGTGTTCGGGAATGCTTTCGGGGTCTTTGGCCAATCGCTCGGCAAAGGTCCGCATGTCGTCGCATTCGTCTTTTGAGAGTACGCCGGGGATCAAGAGCCACCCATTGCGATCAAAGTCGTATTTTTGTTTTTCTGTTGGCAAGACTACTGGGAGACCGTCTGCATTTTTTGGCGTCAGATCTCTGGCGGATATTGCCATCGGGCTGCCCATATTTTTGTT
>JAGWBW010000383.1:0-639 GCA_021295695.1 Candidatus Latescibacterota bacterium | reverse complement strand
ATAATGTCTTCAATTACATTTGTATCGCCCCGTTTGATGGGGTTGGCGTACATGAGATGCAGGATTAGCCGATTTTCTTCCTGGGGTTGGCGGGTTAGGTTTACGCGGCCGCACGATGGCAGAGAGACCTGCAATAAGGGGTCGTCGTAGAGCAGGTCGATACAATTTTTTACCAGGTCGCGGTGCAATTGCATCCCCTGGTCGTCATATACTCTGAAGATGGGTTGTGCGATGTGGATGATGTTGCCTTTGCGGATGACAGAGGGCCAACCCGCGTCGCCTTCATAAGGGGTGTTGCGGTGGGAGCAGAATTTTCCGTAGGTGCGGTTAAAGTACGGTTTCCACGCGGCTGCGAGGATTTCACCGTCTGTCACTTTTGTGGTTACGCCAGATTCATAGACGAGGAATGGGGTGCGTACCATGTTTTTGGCAATGGCGTCTCCGACGACTACATATTCTATATCATTGGACGAGGGTCCGGTATATTTTGTGCCGATGTCATATACAAAACCATGTCCCGCGGGGTCCAGGCCGCTTTCGCCGGACGATAATAATTTTCCGCCATTTGCCAGAAAGGTATCGATTTTTGCTTTTAGTGCGTTATCCACGCGCACGCTGTCTGGTTAAATCAATAGCTGG
>JAGWBW010000101.1 GCA_021295695.1 Candidatus Latescibacterota bacterium | reverse complement strand
CAACGGTCATTTAATCCACCCCATCGATCTATCACCTGGGCAGGAACTCTCCATTGATCTCTCATATCACTCCCAGGGCCTGGACGAATGGCGTTACAGTTTTGGGGACCACGTCAACCAGGTATCGGACTTCGAACTGGTGATGCACACGGACTTCGCCGCCATAGACTTTCCCCCAGATAGCATGTCTCCCACCTCGAGGACCCGCGATGGCGACGCCTGGACCCTGACATGGAAATACAATCATCTCCTCACCGGCACCGATCTGGGAATGATCCTCCCGGCTCGCCTCAATCCCGGACCCTGGGTTGGCAAAGTCGTCACCGCCGCCCCCATCTCCCTCTTTCTTTTTTTCTTTTTGCTCTTTATATTTTCCATAGTGCGCAACCTCGACCTGCACCCAATGCACTATTTCTTTATCGGTGCCGCCTTCTTCAGTTTTCACCTGCTGCTGGCTTATCTGGTTGACCACCTGATCATCCACTACGCCTTTATCCTATCTTCGGCGGTGTCCATTGTCCTCGTCACCTCGTACATGAGACTGGTCCTGGGCACGCGTCTGGCCTTTGTCGAAATGGGTCTGGGGCAATTTGTCTATCTCGTGCTATTTTCCTACACCTTTTTCTTCCCGGGCTACACCGGACTGGCCGTCACCCTCTTGTGCATCACAACTCTGTTCGCCGCCATGCAATTTACCGGTCGCATCGACTGGAACACAGTATTTAACAAGGAAACTTCTTGATGGGTATTTCAGTAGAAAAAATCGACCTCAATGTTTTGAACATGCACACGCGATTTCCGTTTAAGTACGGAATTGCATCGCTCGTAGCATTGCCCCATTTATTTGTGCGGGCGCGGGTCAATATCGATGGAAAAACAGAAATTGGATTGGCCGCAGAGGGATTGCCGCCAAAGTGGTTCACCAAAAATCCAGACGCGCCGTTTGAGTCCGATCTCGACGAAATGCTCACCGTTATTCAAAATGCCTGTGATATCGCCCTGCACAGCGATGCTGAAAATTCGGTATTCGATCTCTGGCAAGCGATTTATACCAAACAGCGCACATGGGCAAAAACAACAGCCTATCCGCCTCTCCTGTGGGCATTCGGCGTCAGCATGGTCGAACGCGCAGTGATCGACGCCTTCTGTAGGGCAAAAGGCGTGACATTTGCACAGGCTATAAAAGAAAATGCATTGGGCATTCGCCTTGCAGATATCCACAGCGAATTGCACGGCAACGAACCCGGCGACCTCTTGCCACACGCGGCGCGGCGATCAATCACCGTGCGGCACACCGTGGGCCTTGCCGATCCATTGACCGACGAAGACATAGCAGACGAAGATCGCGTCAATGATGGCCTGCCCCAGTCATTGGCCGCAAATATCGAAGCCTATCAGCTAACACATCTAAAAATTAAACTGTGCGGCGATGCAGAACAGGACCTTGCTCGACTTCGACAAATCGCGGACCTGATGCCCGATCAATGCGCCTTCACACTCGATGGCAACGAACAGTACACAGAGGTCGAACCCTTTAGAAAACTATGGAACACCATTCAAGGCGACGCCGTACTCTCGTCTTTTATGGAAGGACTGATCTTTGTCGAACAACCACTCCATCGCGATATGGCACTCAGCGCAACCGTCAAAGCCGTACTAACAGATTGGACCGACCGACCGACGATGATCATCGACGAATCGGACGGCGCGCTCAACAGCGCAACGCAGGCATTGGATTGCGGCTACGTGGGCACGAGCCACAAAAATTGTAAAGGCATTTTCAAAGGTATTGCCAATGCGTGCTTAATAGCCCACCGCCAACAACGCGACCCCTCGGGAACATATATCTTAAGCAGTGAAGACCTCGCCAATGTCGGTCCCGTGGCTCTGTTACAGGACCTCGCGGTACTCGCTGTATTGGGCGTGGATCACTCGGAGCGCAACGGACATCACTATTTTGCGGGCCTGGACATGTATCCCGACGCAGTACAGAAACAGGTGATGGCGCACCACAGCACCCTCTATCGCCAACACGCGCGGGGCTTTCCCATTCTAAATGTACGCGAAGGCTCGCTCAACGTAGATAGCGTAGTCAATGCACCCTTCGGTTATGATTTCGAACTGGACACCCTTCAATTTACCCCCCTCGCGAACTGGACCATAGATGAACTCGACTGAGAGCTAAAACAATGACCATAAACTGGCACCACATAGAAAAAGAAGTAACGAATTTTTTACAGCACCTGATCCGGTGTAACACGACCAATCCCCCGGGCAATGAAATCCTGTGTGCAAATTATATTGCCGATGTATTAAAGCACGAGGGCATTGACCCCACGATTACAGAATCAGAACCCGGACGCGGAAATGTTACAGCGCGCTTAAAAGGTGGAAACGACCCCGCACTCATGCTATTGGGACATACAGACGTCGTCGCCGTAGAACCCGATAAATGGTCGCGCGATCCCTTTGGCGGGGAATTGCACAACGGCTATATCTGGGGACGCGGCGCCCTGGACATGAAAAACATGGTCGCGGCAGAACTCATGGTCTTTTTGCTCTTGAAACGGCAGGGTGTAAAATTAAACCGAGACGTAATCTATGCGGCAACCGCAGATGAAGAGGCCGGCAAAGGAAACCACGGCATTGGTTGGCTCATCGATCACCATCCCGAGCAAGTCAATGCAAAATACGTATTGACAGAAGGCGGGGGCGGCGATTTTTATGTAAATGGCAAACACTTTTATACGTGCCAAACGGGACAAAAAGGCATTTTTCGCTTTCGCCTGATCGCAAAAGGACGCCCAGGACACGGCTCCCGCCCACACCGCGACAACGCCGTCGTCAAACTCAGCGGCGCCATTGCAGCTTTGGGACAGGCAAAACTTCCAATGCACCCCTCTGAAACACTGCGCGCGTTTTTAGAAGGTATTGCAGCGACACAGGACGATGAGACCGCGCAGTATTTGCTCCGGGTACTCGATGAGACACACAGCGAGAACGCATTGCAAAAGCTACCCCTCGCGCCAGATATGATCGCCTCACTGCGCGCCCTATTGCAAAATACGATTTCGCCGACGATTTTGGAAGCGGGTAGTAAAATCAATGTCATCCCCGCCGAAGCAACTGCGCGGATTGATGGTCGGCTCGCGCCCGGTCAGACAGACAAGAGCTTTGAAGCCGAAATCCGATCCTGTATTGGCGACGAAATTGACCTCATCGTAGATCAATATAGTCCCCCCTTAGAGGCGAGTACAAATTCGCCTCTATACGAAACCATCGTCCATGTAATGGCAGAACGAGACCCAGACGCCGCCGTAGTCCCCGCGCTAATGACCGGGGGCACAGACGCCAAGCATATTTGTCCGCGCTGGCCCCATGTACAGGTTTACGGCTTTATGCCCCACCGACAAGTGCGGGGAGAAAAAGAAATGAATCTGATACACGGACATGACGAACGCACCTCAGTTGAAAATCTCGTCTTTGCAACGCGCATTTTATACGATATTGTAATGCGCTTTTGCGGGTGCACAACGGGGGACAAGACGTGAAAATTCTGGTGACAGATTATGCCTGGGCAAATCTGGATGTTGAAAAAAGTGTCCTGAGTGAAATCGGTGCCGAACTCATTCCCGCACCCGATGGCGAAGAAGAAACACTTGTCCGCCTGGCGCAGGGATGTTGTGGCATCATGACATGCTGGGCGCAAACCACGCGCGCAGTTATCGCATCTGCATTGCCCGATTTGAAAGTAGTCGTGCGATACGGTGTGGGATTGGACAATATCGATGTAGCCTATGCAACCGAACAGGGCATTCCCGTAGCTAATGTACCTGATTACTGTTTTATCGACGTAGCCGAGCAAACCATGGCCCTGCTATTGGGGCTTTCGCACAAAGTCGCGCAATTTGACCGACTAATTCGCAACAGCACCTGGGATATTCAGGCGGGCTTGCCCCTGCGGCGTTTGACGGGGCAGGTACTTGGCCTGATCGGATTTGGACAAATTGCGCGCGAGGTCGTTCCGCGCGCACGGGCTTTCGGGCTACATGTGTTGGCCTACTCGCGATCTTTGACACCAGAACAAGCGCGTGCCTGCGGCGTCGAATCTGCTGATTTGGACACCCTGCTTCGCACATCGGATTTTGTATCACTTCACTGCCCATCTACCGATGAAACGCGAGGCCTGATCAATGCCGATAATCTCGCAAAAATGAAGCCAACAGCGTGTTTGATCAACACATCGCGGGGCGATATTGTCGATGAAGCAGCACTGCTCGCAGCATTGGAAAATAACACCCTTGCAGGTGCCGCCCTCGACGTGCGATGCCAGGAGCCGCCCGACGCAGAGGATCGTTTAATCCACACAGACCGGGTGATTCACAGCCCACATTCGGCTTTTTATTCAGAAGAATCGATCATTGAATTGCAAAAAAAAACCGCCTGGGAAGCGCGGCGAGTTCTGACGGGAAAAACACCCGTACATCTGGTCAATCCGGAATATGAGAATTAATAACCAAAGGAGTATCAGTGTGAGCAAACCAAACGTGGGTATTGTGGTTCGAAAATCGCTCAGAGAAAGAATTTTGAGTGATCGGGATTTGGAGACATTGGAAAGTTTTGCAGAAGTGACCATAAACGATGAAGACCGCGATATTGTCGATGAAGAAGCGGCTGAATTCCTGAACGGAATGGACGGAGCGATGACGAGTTGGAATTCGGGAGATTTGACGCCAGCAATTCTGGAAGGCGTGTCAACGCTGAAAATTTGGGCTTATGGCGCGGGCACTGTAAAGGGAAAAATTTGCGATGAAGCCTGGGAAAAAGATATTGTGGTGACAAGTGCCGCGCCCGCAATAGCCGATGACGTCGCAGAAATGACCATGGGATTCATGACCATGGGATTGCGCCGGGTATTTTCCCATTCGCGCGCCATGCGAGAAGGCGAAAAAAAACCGGACAAGACCGAATCGCGCTCGCTATATCGGAGCACAATCGGCGTCATCAGTGCCAGCCAGGTCGGGCAGCGCGTGATGCGGTTGTTGCGCCCCTATCAAACGCGCATATTGCTCTACGACCCCTTTGTGTCGCTAGAGCGAGCAAAGGAATTGGGCGCGGAACTCGCGGACCTGGAGACAATAGCGCGCGAAGCAGAGGTCGTAACCGTTCACGCACCAAAATTAGATGCAACATATCACCTGTGGAATGAGACGCATTTCAAGCTCATGCGCGACGACTGCGTATTTATCAACACATCGCGCGGCGCAAATATCGACGAAGCCGCGCTAATCGCAGAATTGCAAAAAGGGCGATTCTCCGCCTTTTTAGACGTAACCGACCCCGAACCGCCTGCTATGGACAGCCCACTGCGCCGTTTGCCCAATGTGGTCTTAACACCGCATTGCGCCGGGCTACAATCCTATCGCATAGGCGCACTGGTAGTCGAAGAATTGCGCCGATTTTTTACGAACGAAGACCAACTATTCCAAGTCAAACGAGAAATGCTGGATCGGCTGGCATAGGAAGGATATAATGCAAAAACGCGTAGATTATTTATCGTGGGATGAATATTTTATGGGTGTGGCCTTGCTATCGGCGCACCGAAGCAAAGACCCCAATACACAGGTGGGCGCGTGTATTATCAACGAAAAAAAGAAAATCGTAGGTATTGGATACAACGGATTGCCCATTGGATGTTCGGACGATGAGTTTCCATGGAGTAGAGAAGGCGATTTTCTCGATACAAAATATCCCTATATCTGCCATGCAGAACTGAATGCGATTTTGAACAAAATCAGCGCAGACTTACACGAATGTACGCTTTATGTAACGTTATTTCCGTGCAATGAATGTGCAAAAGTGATTATTCAGTCGGGCATTCGCGAAGTGATCTATCTGGCGAATAAATATCCAAATTCCGACTCCGTAAAAGCCACTTGCCGCATGTTTAACAGTGCGGGTATTCTCTATCGCGCTCTAAAGGAATATCGAGCGCGCGTTGTCCTTGATTTCAGGATCTGAGGCAGCACATGGCATCTCCGGCACTTCAAGATAGCACAGACACTAAGGCATTGCCCAGCACGACCGATTTGAGACGCGCACTCGTGGATATTTTATACCGCAGGCAGTTTGGTGCATTTCTAATTTTGGGCATTGATTCCCTCAATCGGACGCCCGGGGACAATATGGAACAAGCACTTAAAGTGCTAAATTCCATGGCAGAATTTATTCCCGCCTCCAATAGCTTTCGCATAGCGGATGACAAATTCGCCGTGCTCTTTGATGCCGATGATGTGCGTGTGCATAAAATCCCATCATCTCTGCCTGCTGTGATTGCCGAGCAAACAGGACTTCGCGTATCTTGCGGTGGTGTTAAAATCTCGAGCGAAGATTATGGCCTGCATCCCCAAATGTCCGATATGATCTTTTCTACTGCCCAATGCGTACTCACCCGAGCACAACAACACGCGATCCCAGATGTGGTCTGGTTGACCGAGAAATCCACAGAAGATATATTATCGGATATTTCCCTGAACTTTTTTCGAGAAATTGCGCGTATCAACGCCGCGCGAGTGCAGAGAATGACATTGGAATCGCGCACAGATTTTTTGACAGGTCTTTACAATCGGCGCGGTTTTGAAGCAGTATTTACACGTATGGTACGACGCGCAAATCGCAATGGAAACCCCCTCGCGCTCTATTACATAGATTCAGATTCGCTCAAAGCGATTAACGACAGCAAAGGGCACGATGCGGGCGACCGATTTATTGTAGATTTGGCGCAAGTATTGAACGACATGCTACGCGCATCGGATTTGTTATCGCGGTGGGCGGGAGATGAGTTTGCTGCAGTAGTTGAAAATACGCCGAGAGCGCGTGCCTATGCGATAGCCCGCCGTTTGAACCGGGCCGTTGATGAACGCACAGAAGGCACAATATCCATTGGGGTTTATCACGGCGTACCCGAATCAACGGAAGACGCGTTTCGACAAGCAGACAGTGCCCTTTACCGCGTGAAAAGCCGTGGAAAAAATGATATAGAATTGGCTGACCCGGTTTAGAAACCCGGAATGGGTTTGCATCGTCTTATTAAAGATAATACGAGAGGCTTACCCCACTCATTTAAAGGAGAAGCATTATGTCAAAAAAGAAACGCTATGGATTAAATAAATACCAGAAAAAAGCAAAGAAGGTAGGCGAGCTTCGGTTGCGGCGGGAAGATATTCCGCATTATCTGGCACTCGCGGAGAGCGACGATCCGACAGACCGACACGAGGCCGCTGCCAATTTGTGTCCGTGCCATGTGCGGCATCCCGTTCCCGAAATACAGACCGCACTATTCAGACTCATGGAAGACCCCGATCCAAACGTGCGCGCCCGCGCCTGGCACACGCTGGAAGATGGCGGCGTACCCGACGATCCCAGAATGGATGAAATTTTTGAACGCGCCCATCAAAATGAAACCGATAAGACAGTGCTGAACTTTATGCGACAAGTGCAAAACGAAAATTACGCGCACAAAGAACGCACCATGCTCAACATCGCAGCCCAATCGGAATACGATCAGACTGGCCGATGCGATTTTTGCGGAACAACCGGCAGGGTAAAAATAGATTTTGACACCGAAATACCCGACAGAGGGCAGATGCGCTTTGCATTGGTATGCGAGGATTGTAGATGAAACGCGAAAGGATTTTTTTATGCTCGAAAAAAAATCAGAGATTGAGTATCCGTGTTTATGGAATTTTAAGATCATTGGCCGCGAAGAAGAATACATGCGCCGGGCAATTGCCGAAATTGTGGGCGACGGCGATTATACCCTGACCTTTTCCAATCAGAGCAGGCATGGGAAGTACCGCAGCCTAAACCTGGATATGGTCGTCCTCGACGAATCCCACCGCCTCAATATCTTTGAGGCACTCAGACACCACAACAGTATTCAAATAGTTCTGTAAATCCACCCGTTTTTCCTATTTTATCTTGACAATCCACGCTATTTCTTGCACTATTTACGGCTTGCAATCTTTGCTTATTACAGTGCTTTAGAGAATTAAAAATGGCCCGCGTACCCAGCAATCGAATTGCGACACATCCCGGTGCTCTGCTACTTGAACAGATTGAGGAAATGGGACTGACCGTTAATGGCGTTGCCCGAGACACCAACTTGCCTGCGACTCGCTTGCATGAGATTGTTCATGAACGTCGCGGCGTGAGTGCAGAGACAGCAATCGCGCTGGGGGTGTACTTTGGGCAGACTCCGGAATTCTGGATGAATGCTCAAAAGACATATGAACTATCAGGTGCCGAGGCGAGTTAGTCAGTGACCGATTGCCTTGAGGTACCAATATCCAAGCAATATTATACTCTTAGATATTTGGTAAATGGTGGTTTGCCTTTAATGCCATTTATAGGGAGAGCGAAATGGGCGCATCGAGAATAACCATAACGCTGGATGAAGGGTTGCTCAAACGCCTTGACCATCTCGTGCAGGCGGTACCTTACTCAAGTCGTAGCCGGGCAATTCAAGAGGCAGTTGAAGACAAGCTCAGAAAAACAAATAAGGATGACTTTGAGAGGGAGCTTGTCAAGTTAGATCCTCAATTTGAGC